>JAHDEF010000082.1 GCA_020628975.1 Aquimarina sp.
TGCTTCTGCGGGAAAAGAATTTGGGTTCAAAACCATCGGCGTAATTCGCGGTGATGAATTAAAACAACGGTTAGATCAAGTGTTAGTCGAAAACCACACCCTAAAATCAGCTTATGAAAATGGCATGCAATTTCATTTTGTGAGCCGTGAAGACTACAAAAGAAAACACACTCAAGCATTCCTCAATCACTTGAAATCTGTTTATGGCAACTTTTATGAAATCCCCGAGGGTGGAACAAACGAAACTGCGGTAAAAGGTTGTGCTGAAATTTTAACTACTCAAGATGCCCATTTTGATTATATCTGTACGGCCGTTGGCACAGGGGGCACCCTTGCAGGACTTAGTAAAGCTGCACTTGAGCATCAAAAAATCATTGGGTTTTCTATGCTAAAAGAAAACTATTTAGATCAAGAAATTAAATCCCTTACCCATCATAGCAATTGGCAACTTAATCGTAATTATCATTTCGGCAAATACGCAAAGGTTACTCCTTCACTAGTTGATTTTATAAATGAATTTTATAAGAAGCATAATATCCCTTTAGATCCTATTTACACAGGCAAATTACTTTATGGTATTTATGAAGAAATTAATGCTCATAAATTTCCAAAAAATAGCCGTATTTTAGCAATCCATACAGGCGGTTTACAAGGTGTTCATGGTGTAAACAAGCTATTGTCGAAACGAGGAGAACCTCTGATAAATTTTACAAATGAATCGTATTAAATTCGTTGGTATAGCAATACTCTTAAGTTTGTTTTTTTCCTGCAAAAGTAAACAAGTAGTCATTCCATCAAAAAAACCTGCTTCCAAAGTAAGTCGCGTACCTTCTTCCAGAGAAAACACGACTAGCTCACAGCAAAAAAACTCAAAATCAACTCCAAAAAAGGCAGTAATTTCTAAAGTACCTCCCGTAAAATCGGCTCCTACTTATGGGTCGTATACGGCAAAAATAAACAACTACGTCGATTTATATGCTGAAATAGCTATGGAGCAAATGCGCCAATACAATATTCCTGCAAGTATAACACTAGCTCAAGGTATATTAGAATCAGGTGCAGGAACAGGGCCTTTAACAATGAAATCTAACAATCATTTTGGCATAAAATGTCACGATTGGAAAGGCTTAAAAGTATACCACGATGATGACCGAAGAGGTGAATGTTTTCGAAAATATAGCTTGGCTAAATTTTCTTTTCAAGATCACTCCATCTTTTTAACTACTAGAGGCAGATATTTTAGTCTTTTTAAATTACCTAAAGATGATTACAAAGCTTGGGCAAAAGGTTTACAAAAGGCAGGGTACGCTACCGATCCTAAATATCCTTCTAAGCTTATTCGCTTGATAGAAAAAAATGAATTATATCGTTTCGATGCGATGGTATTAGGTAAAGATGAGAAAAAAGCCAAAAAAGTAATTGCCATCGATGGGAAATATACCGTAGAAAAAGGAGATACATTGTACAGTATTGCTCGAAAAAATAAAATTAAAGTCGAAGAGTTAAAAGAATTAAATGGACTAGAAAACAATACGATTTTTGAAGGTCAAGTATTGTTTGTTCAGCCCCTTCCAAAAGATTTTTAGAAGATGATATATAAAAGGAGTAGTGTTTTGTTTGCAGAAGCACAAAAGGTAATCCCTGGTGGAGTAAACTCGCCCGTACGTGCATTTAAGTCGGTTGGCGGAGATCCAATATTTGTAAAAAAAGCCAAAGGCGCATATTTATATGATGAAGATGGTAATGAATTGATTGATTATATCAATTCATGGGGACCTATGATTTTAGGTCATGCGCATGAGCCTGTGGTAAACGCGGTTATTGAAAAAGCGAAGCAAGGAACTAGCTTTGGTATGCCTACTGAAATAGAAACTGAAATTGCTGCGCTTGCAGTTAGTATGGTACCTAATATCGATAAAATTCGATTTGTAAATTCGGGAACTGAAGCATGTATGAGTGCCGTGCGTTTGGCCAGAGGATATACAGGAAAAGAAAAAATTATAAAATTTGCGGGCTGTTATCATGGGCATAGCGACTCATTTTTAATACAAGCAGGAAGTGGTGCCGTAACATTTGGTAGCCCAAACAGCCCTGGTGTTACTCAAGGAACTGCTAAAGACACCCTTTTAGCAACATACAATGATTTAAAAAGTGTAACTACACTAGTAAAAGCTAATGAAAATGAAATTGCTTGTATTATTGTAGAACCTGTGGCTGGAAATATGGGTTGCATCCCTCCTTCTGAAGGCTTTTTAGAAGGCTTACGAAACATTTGTGACAATCATGATATATTGTTGATTTTCGACGAAGTAATGACTGGTTTTCGACTGGCAGCTGGTGGCGTGCAAGAATTGTTAAATGTAAATGCAGATATTGTTACTTTCGGAAAAGTTATTGGTGGTGGCTTACCTGTTGGAGCATTTGCTTCAAGAAACGAAATTATGAACCACTTAGCACCACTGGGCCCTGTATACCAAGCTGGAACTTTAAGCGGAAACCCTTTAGCGATGTCAGCTGGTTTGGCAATGCTTTCTGAATTGAATAATAAGCCTGAAATATTCCTCAGTTTAGCAGAAAAAACAGCCTATTTGCATCAAGGAATAAGCGAAGCTTTAGAACAGCATCAGGTAAAACACACTATAAACCGAATAGGTTCAATGATTTCGGTACATTTTAGTGAACAACCTGTCATCGATTTTGCAAGCGCTGCCGAAGGAAATAACGATACATTTAAAAAATTCTTTCACGGCATGTTAGCAAATGGTATATACATTGCCCCAAGTGCTTTTGAAAGCTGGTTTATTACAGACGCTCTTTCATATGCAGATTTAGATAAGACTATTGCAGCTATTCGAAAGATAGCCCCTACATTACTATAAAGTATAACATTACAGGGAAACCTGTATGCTACTATTTTTGACCACTATGCCAAAAACAAAGCCCATTCATTAAAATGAATGGGCTTTGTTTTATTTTGGAGGCTTTTAAAACTTACGAATCTTTACGGCCTTTTAAACGTTTTTCAATCTTTTGCTTGATTACAGTAAGACGTTTCATTAGATCCATAATCTCACTTTCCTTATTCTCTTTATACACCTCGTTAAGGCTAAGTATAAGGTCTTTAACTTCTCTTGAAGCTAAAATTCGATCACTTGTCGTTTGAAAACTCATTTTTCTTTGCTCGAACTCGAGCGCTTTTTCCATTAAAGTCATATGTTGTACTTTATATGTTAATTTTGGGGGTAATATATTCTAAATAATTGAAAATCAAAAACTTAAAATAAATCCATTCATTTTACTAATTAAAAAACAAATCTGTTAATAGACTATTCAATTAAAATAGATTTAACATTTATTCAAATTTTTAGAAAAAACATTCAAATAAAATGCTTTGTGTATTAAACAAAATTTATTTTTAAATCGGGAACAAAAATACACTAGGAATTGAAAAATAAAAGTTTTATATGCAAAACCTTTATTTCAAAGAATATGAAATACACATTCATCACTTCATAAAACCAAGAAAAACAACAACATATCCATATTTAGCCGATAATTAATTAACACAAACTGCTAAATATTTAATAATTCACAAAAATTAAATTCAATCTAATAGATAATTATACGGGCGTTTTTATCAAGAAATAGTAAAAAATAGCATCTTTGTAGCCATGCTAGAACAATTATTAGAATTAGATATACAGGTTTTTACCTACTTAAACAACATTGGCAATCCTAACTGGGATGGTTTTTGGCTTTTTGTTACTGAAAAAAGAAACCACATACCATTAATAGTTGTGTTATTATTCTTGATATATAAAAATTTAGGACTTAAGCCATTTTTATTAAGTATTGTTTGTATTGGGCTAATGGCTACTTGGACCGATCAAATGACCAATATCATTAAATACTACTATCAAAGACCACGACCTTGTGACAACGAGATATTATCTGAAAGTATCCGATTTATCCATAAAAGATGTAGCTCATTTAGTTTCTTCTCAGGACATTCTTCAAACAGCATGGCTGTAGCAGTAATAATAGCTAATTTAATTTCCCCAAAATTTAAAAAGCTTTGGATTCCTTTATTAATTTGGGCATTTTGCATGGGCTATAGTAGAATTTACATTGGTGTTCATTACCCTATCGACGTAATTGTAGGTTTTACTTTTGGAGCAATAAGCGGATATGTATTTTATGCTCTCTTTTTATTTTTAAATAGAAAGCTATTGACAAAAGAGGTTTGAATTAAGAGGAACTTATAAGATGAAAATTTGCCTAGCTCAAATAAAATCTGAAAAAGGAAATATTAAGAAAAATATTTCAAATCATTTAAAGTTTATTGAAAGTGCGATCAAATTGAATGCAGAAAGATCACTCATTAATCAACTTGGTGCTGACTGCGAAAGGATGTTGATTTACAATACTGAACTAAAAAATACTGTGATAGCTGAAGTTATTTAAAACCGAACTAGCTCTTTTTTCTCCTATTCATCACAACAGCTATTACGGCTAGCAGCGTATAATACAAAAATCCCATGCACATGGCTGTTTTAGGTTCGTCTAAAAATAATCCGCCATGATTTTGCACTGACTTATAATTGATGTTTATTAAGTTTTCTTCTGAAAGCCCAAAACTTGGCACAAATTTATTACCAATTGCTACTATTAGTATAAGGAAGAAATATAGGGTTACGGCTATTAGCGACTTAGTTATTTGAGAAAATCTCAGTTTTTTATTTGCATTAAAAAAAGCAAATCGCATCCTGTTAAAAACAGTTATGGAATAAAGAATAACAATACTATTATCGCCAATGGTACTATTGAATGCATAGGCAAATAAGCCATATATGGGCACTAGTAAGAACAATGTAATCTTTTTAGGCATCATCGCCATAAAGACTCCCGAATGCACCATAATAAATTCAAACGCTATCAAGGTAGCCATTTGAAATATTTTTGAAGGATCATCATAGCTAGGACTTACCCATAGCTGTAGGTATTGAACACCTATTACAGCCAACATAATAGCTTCTAAATATTCAAATTGAGGATTATATTTTTCTAATATCGAGTTTTTTTGAATTGAAGCTTTTTTAGGCATAGGAGTTACTTGGTAATAGTAGAGGTAATTTTAGCTAGTGATCAAATCTAAAATTAATTGACGCCTTTTTACTTCTAAATCGTCGAATTCGTAATATTTTGCCCACTTGTCGTGTAGTAAAATACGTTTAGTTTTTTCGATAAGTTTTCGGGTGGCAGCGGCTGTTCGGTATACTTCTTTTCCTTCGGTATCATGAGATTTATGCTTGTAGGCCACGATTTTATTTTCAAAATCTACAGCTATAAAATAAGTAGCGCTGCCTTCGTCATTGTTATGAAAATCTTCCCAAAGTGCGTAACCAATGTGTATTCTTCCTTTAGAAATATAGGTTTCGTTTCCTTTCTGAAGTACCCATCGGCATTTTGCTGCCCTACCCCAATGGTTCGATTTTCGGTACACGCCTTCTTTAGTATAAAAATAAGCGCTTCCTGATTTACTGGTATACTGCCATTTGATAAATGGAAGTTGATTTTCTTCAACTTCCTTAAATACAGCGTATGTATTTCGGTAATAATTGTATTTATTGTAAATCACTTATACCTTTATGATACGTCAATAACCTCTTCAATTTGAGGAGCGTATTTTTTGATGGTCATTTCAACCCCTGACTTTAAAGTCATTTGGTTTACATTACAAGCTACACAAGCTCCTTGTAACTCTACTTTCACCCGTTTTCCATCTTCAATATCGACTAAACGAATATCGCCACCATCGTTATTCAAGAAAGGACGAATCTCTTCTAAAGCCTTTTCTACATTTTGTTTTAGTTCTGCTGCTTCCATAATAAACTTGTTGGCATCGCCAAAGGATGTAATACCCCTAGGTTTGCCTTGAAATTAAAATCTTATTTCTTATAAATGCCTCGTGAGCTTGCCCCACCAGGTATTTTACTATTTTACAGCAGCACATCCTGCCATTGTAGTGATTTTTATTGCCTCGGTTGGCGCTAAATTTTCATTGCGTTTCACTACTTCCGAAACTACATTTTTAGTTAAATCTTTAAAAGCATTGCTTAAAGATGAACCTTCTTGTAAAGCTGCAGGCCTACCTACATCACCTGCTTCACGAATGCTTTGCACTAAGGGAATTTCCCCTAAAAAAGGAACGTTTATATCAGTTGCTAAATTTTTAGCGCCTTCTTTTCCAAAAATATAATATTTGTTATTCGGCAATTCTTCTGGAGTAAAATATGCCATGTTTTCAACAATTCCTAAAACAGGTACATTGATGCTTTCTTGCTGAAACATAGCCACCCCTTTTTTCGCATCAGCCAAAGCTACATGTTGTGGTGTACTTACAACAACTGCCCCTGTAATTGGCAACGATTGCATAATTGATAAATGAATATCACCAGTACCTGGAGGTAAGTCTAACAACAAAAAATCTAGCTCACCCCAAGCTGCATCAAAAATCATTTGATTTAAAGCTTTTGCCGCCATTGGTCCTCTCCAAACTACTGCTTGATCGGGTGAAGTAAAAAACCCAATAGATAAAATTTTCACCCCATAACTTTCAATAGGCTTCATTTTTGAACGCCCATCGACTTTTACCGATAAGGGTTTTTCGCGCTCAACATCAAACATAATGGGAGCAGAAGGCCCGTAGATATCAGCATCTAACAAGCCAACACTAAATCCCATTTTGCTTAAACTTACCGCTAAATTAGCGGTTACTGTAGATTTCCCTACACCTCCTTTACCAGAGGCAACGGCAACTATATTTTTAATACCTGGTATAGGTTTCCCTTTAATTTCAGGTGCTTTCTGTGATGTTTCCTTAACAGGAGTTTTCACCGAAACATTAACAGAAACTTTAGCTTTTTCATACACTTTTTCGTGTATTGCTTTCATTACATCTACTTCCGCTCGTTTTTTTATGTGTAGTGCGGGTGTTGCCAATTCTAAATCAACCATCACTTCATCGCCAAAAATATTAATGTTCTTAACGGCTCCACTTTCTACCATACTTTTACCTTCACCAGCTACGGTTACAGTATCTAAAGCATCTAAAATTTCCTGTTTGTTTAATTTCATTAATTAATCTTATATAGATTTAATCTAATTGCAAATATACGCCATTTATAAATTTTGCAAATGGCTAAAAGTAGGCTTTATCTAAAAGTTATGGTAAATTTTAAGTGGGATATCCTTGGGGTACTATTAGGAATTTTCATCATTTTGTAATATTAAAAAAGCACACTTCAAATTTGTTATCTTTACGG
>JAHDEF010000083.1 GCA_020628975.1 Aquimarina sp.
CGATGGGCCTGTCAGCCTAATAGAAGGGAGGGGAAGTTAAGGGGATTATTGATACTCATATTAAAGATTTTTCTGAAGATGAAAAAGAAAAGATTTATGGGAAGAATGCGGTAGAGTTTTACAGTTTAGGAATGTGAGATGTGAGATGTGAGATGTGAGATGTGAGAATCAGAGGAAAGGAAAATAGAGAATAGAAAAGAGAAAAGAGAGAAGAGACTCTTTGATTTGATCTAAAAATATATATTAATATTAGTGATACTATATGAAGTTTTGTCATTCCTTGCTTGACAAGGAATCTCATCCTGTTGGTTTTATATCCTTAATGAGATCCTGAAACAAGTTCAGGATGACGCATTCCTATTATTATTTATAGATAAGACAACAGATAATTAAAAAAATAAAAAGTCGATAGCTGGTAGCTTGTAGCTAGTAGCATCGAGGCAATAGCCGAGATACAATGGATTTAAAACTAAAAGATAAAGTAGTAGTAGTAACAGGAGCAGCAGGAATTAAAGGAAGTATTGGCGAAACTATCGTTCAAGCTTTAGCTAATGAAGGTGCAATTCCTGTAATTGTAGATCGTAATGCTCGTGGGTTTGAATATGCTGAGGCTTTACAACAAAAAGGAATCAACTCGATTTTTGTTCAGACAGACCTTTCTAAAGTTGATCAAATAGAAGCTGCCGCTAAAGTAATTAACGATACCTACGGAAAAGTAGATGTGCTCATTAATAACGTAGGCGTTAACGACGGGGCAGGTTTAGATAGCTCTATGGAAGAATTCATTAATTCTATCCGATTAAACATGGTAAGCTTCTTTGCAATGACAAAATACTTACTTCCGTTGCTAAAAAATTCTAAAGGGAATATATTAAATATTGCCTCTAAAGTAGCCTTAACAGGTCAAGGAGGAACTTCAGGTTACGCAGCGGCTAAAGGAGGGGTTTTAGGCTTAACAAGAGAATGGGCGGTAGATCTTATTAAATATGGAATTCGTTCTAACGCTATTGTTATTGCTGAAAGTTGGACACCAGCTTATAAAAACTGGATAGATACTTTAGAAAATGGAGAAGAGAAACTAAAATCAATAGTGAAGAAGATTCCTTTAGAAAATAGAATGACTACTCCAGAAGAGGTGGCTAATCAATGTTTATTTACCATTTCAGAGGTATCATCTCATACCACAGGTCAGTTTATTACTGTAGATGGTGGATATGTCCATTTAGACCGAGCTTTACTTACAGAATAAATATATCTTTAAGCCAACTACTAACAAAAACAGATCAAACAACTATGTCTTCAAAAACTCCTGTAGTCAGTAAACAATTACTTTTTCCATTCATAATCATTACTTCCCTTTTTGCTTTATGGGGAATAGCTAATGATTTAACCAATCCAATGGTAAGTGCGTTTAAGAAAGTAATGCCCGAATTGACAAATACACAAGCTTCGTTAGTTCAATTTGCTTTTTATTTTGGGTATTTCGTGATGGCTTTACCAGCAGCCTTATTTATTAGAAAATATAGTTACAAGTCAGGAATCATTGTCGGATTAATACTATATGCTATTGGTGCTTTATTGTTTTATCCAGCGGCAAAGTTTGAAACCTACAGTTTCTTTTTAATTTCATTGTATATCATTACTAGTGGTTTGGCATTTTTAGAAACGACTTCAAATCCATTGATCTTATCCTTAGGAGATCAGGAGACAGCAACACAGCGATTAAATTTAGCTCAAGCCTTTAACCCTATTGGTTCACTGATAGGAATGGTAGTCGCTCAGCAAATCGTTTTAGGAGCACTTCGATCAGATGATTTTACAAAAGAAGCTTATGATGCCTTACCAGTTCTCGAGCAAGCTGCAGTGCGTTCCAATGATTTAGGAATTATAAGCTTACCATACATTGGCTTAGGAATTTTAGTATTGGTGATTATGACAATCATCATTTTTACTAAGATGCCAAAAACAGCAAAAGAAGATAAGATTAGTTTATCAGAGGCATTCAGTAAATTAAGTAAGAATAGGAATTATATTTTAGGAGTAGTAGCGCAAGCTTTTTATGTTGGTGCACAAATCATGTGTTGGACGTATATTTTTCAATATGTAGACTACTTAAACGAAAGTTTAGACAACTCAGCTAAATTAACTGCAACACACTTTAATATCGCTGCAATGATTTCCTTTTTAACGGGAAGATGGATAGGTACGGGACTTATGAGAAAAAATTCTCCCTCAAAAATGCTAATGATTTTTGGGATATTAGGAGTACTTTGTTGTTTAGGAGCTATTTTGCTACCAGGAATGATAGGCTTGATTTCTTTAGTAGCGATATCAATTTTCATGTCGATAATGTTCCCAACAATTTACGGGATTGCATTAAAAGATATGGGAGATGAAGCTAAGATTGGTTCTGCAGGTTTAGTAATGGCTATTGTAGGAGGAGCTTTAATGCCAGTATTACAAGGAGGAATGCTAGATTGGGGAGGAAGTGGATTCGGAGACCTAAAGATCCTAGGATTTATTCCAGAAGTAAAATTCTCGTTTATTTTACCGTTAATCTGCTTGGCTGTAGTCGCTATTTATGGATATATTACTTCAAAAGATTCGGAGGAATAATTTTTATATGGACTAAAGAATAACAGAATTTTGAATAGAAGAAGCTCTTTTCAGAAATTGCGGAGTGAATATATTCTAACTTCTATTATTCTAAATTCTTGTTATTCCTAACAAGGATAAAAATCAAATAAAAATGAAAAGATACTGCCTTACTTGTGATCTTAAAGATGATCCAAAACTTATAGAAGAATATAAAGAATATCACGCAGCAGGAAACGCATGGCCAGAAATCACAGCAAGCATTAAAGATGCAGGGATTACAGATATGCAGATCTATCTTTCAGGAAACCGCATGTTTATGATCATGGAATGTGATGATACCTTTGATCCTAATAAAAAGGCCGAAATGGATGCCAATAACCCTAAAGTTCAAGAATGGGAGCAGTTGATGTGGAAATATCAACAAGGTCTACCTTGGGCCAAAGACGGAGAGAAATGGATCGAGATGGAAAAGGTGTTTCAGCTAGAATAGAAGCAAGTATTAAGTATAAAGTTTTTCAATAAAGTTACTTGTCATTCTGTGCTTGACGCAGAATCTCATTAACAGAATACTTGAACTTCAATAAGGTTTTTCATTAATTTGCATCACTATTTAAAGAAACACAATTAAGTACTTGGTAAGTCTTAATACTTTATACTAACTACTAAAAAACTAAATGAAAAACCTCCATCTACCCGCTTTCATCACCTTTTTATTAAAATGGTTAGTAATTTCTTTAGTAGTAGGGGTTGCTGTAGGTGCGGCATCTGCTTTTTTCTTGATTAGTTTGAAGTGGTGTACGGATTATCGACAAGCCAATACCATTATCATTTGGGCATTGCCCGTAGCTGGTTTTCTAATAGGAGTTATGTATCATTATTGGGGAAAGAGTGTTGTTCGTGGGAATAATCAATTGTTAGACGAATATCATAATCCAGAAAAGGTAATTCCTTTTAAAATGGCCCCATGGGTACTTATAGGTACTTTAGGAACACACCTTTTTGGCGGTTCAGCAGGGCGAGAAGGAACAGCAGTTCAAATAGGAGGAGCCATTGCAGATCAGTTATCTCGATTCGTGAAAATAGATTCTCTAGATCGCAAGATATTATTGACAATGGGTATTAGTGCTGGTTTTGCAGCCGTTTTTGGAACTCCTTTAGCAGGAGCGGTGTTTGCCTTAGAAGTATTGATTATTGGTAGAGCTAGGTACGAAGCCATAGTTCCGAGTATTTTAGTGGCTGTTATTGCTGACGTCGCTTGCCAGTTTTTTGGAGGTACACATACACACTATGTTGTAGAACAAGTTCCAAAAATGA
The DNA here is from genome assembly GCA_020628975.1 of Aquimarina sp. GTDB lineage: Bacteria > Bacteroidota > Bacteroidia > Flavobacteriales > Flavobacteriaceae > Aquimarina. Next base: position 3,913 of record JAHDEF010000083.1, read on the forward strand.
ATTTGCAGAATGTAGGTTGGATCATTTTAGCAAGTATACTCTTTGGTCTGGTAGCTCGATTGTTTTCATATGGTAATCATTTCTGGGGTGGACTCTTTAAGAAAATTAAATACCCTCCGTTACGTCCAGTTATTGGAGGACTCGTATTAGCTGTGGTTTTTTATATTATTGGAACAAGATATGCGGGATTAGGAGTTCCTTACATTGTTGAAGCATTTGAACATCAAATTCCCAAACAAGATTTTATTCTAAAATTACTCTTTACCACATTTACCTTAGGTGCTGGTTTTAAAGGAGGAGAAGTAACCCCATTATTCTTCATTGGGGCAACCTTAGGCAATGCCTTGGTTTGGTTTATTCCCCTGCCAATCGATGTGTTAGCTGCTATGGGATTTGTAGCCGTATTTGCAGGAGCTACCAATACACCAATAGCATGTACGCTTATGGGTATTGAATTATTTGGTAGTGACGTAGCCCAATATGTTGCCATTGCTTGTTTTATTGCTTATTTATTTTCAGGACATTCGAGTATTTATAGTTCGCAAATGATAGGTGGTATTAAGCACCCTATACTTTCCAAACAAAAAGGTTCATTTTTAAAAGATGTCTAGATATCAATATTTGGCGTGATTACTATATTTTTTAACTGATTTATAATACAATTAAACACACGTTGCGTGTAAATTTGCAATAAACCACTAATTTACGCTCTTGTATACACTAGGCATTGACATAGGTAGTTCTTCAGTAAAAGTTTCTTTGCTAGACATTGAAATGAATATTACAGTAGCTATAGCTCAAAGTCCTAATGAAGAAATGCCCATTAGTGCACCTCAAAAAGGTTGGGCAGAACAAGATCCAGAAATTTGGATTACTCATTTAAAAAAAGCATTACAAACACTATCCAAGAGAAACGACCTGTCGTATATAAAAGCCATTGGGGTCAGTTACCAAATGCATGGATTAATATTGCTCGATTGCAAAGGGAATGTATTAAGACCAGCAATTATATGGTGCGATAGCCGAGCAGTAGCTATAGGTATGGATGCTTATGAAGCCTTAGGAGAAAAATATTGCTCAGAAAATCTACTAAATCCTCCAGGTAACTTTACAGCTTCGAAATTAAAATGGGTAAAACTTCATGAGCCAGAAATCTACGATAAGATTTATAAAATACTATTACCAGGCGATTACATAGCATTTCGATTGTCAGGGGAATTACAAACAACCATTTCTGGTTTATCCGAAGCTATTTTGTGGGATTTTAAAGAAGAAAAAATTTCAAGACCATTGCTTGATTATTTTGAGATAGAAAAAAAGGTATTACCAAGAACAGTACCTACGTTTTCGATACAAGCCAAAATAAACGAAAAGGCGGTAATAGAATTTGGGTTGCCATTTGAAGGAAAAATAGCTTATAGGGCGGGCGATCAGCCCAATAATGCTTTTTCTTTAAAAGTCTTAGAGCCAGGAGAGTTTGCAGCTACTGCAGGCACATCAGGTGTTGTTTATGGAGTAATTGATCGAAGTACGGCTAACATTGAAAACGGAACAAATACTTTCGTTCATGTAAATCACACCTCTATAAATAAACGATTTGGTGAATTGTTGTGCATTAACGCAACTGGTATTGCTAATGCATGGGCAAGAAAATTTTTTGGAGCTAATTTATCTTACGATGAAATAAATGAAGAAATTAAAAAGGTAGAAATAGGTGCTAATGATGTGCTATTTTATCCTTTTGGAAATGGAGCCGAACGTTTATTTCAAAATAAAAATATCGGGGCAAGCTTAAAAAATATTGATTTCAATAGGCATAATCGTTCTCACTTATTGAGAGCGGTACACGAAGGAATAGCATTTTCTTTTGCTTACGGTATAAAAAAAATGCAAATGCACAAAGTCAATGTTATTCGTGTTGGCAATGCTAATCTATTTTTAAGCAGCGTATTTGCAGAGACATTAGCTGCTGTAACTGGGGCAACCATCGAATTCTATAATACGGACGGAGCAACAGGGGCGGCTCGCGGAGCAGCATTTGGAGCAGGCTTGTATGCTACAATAGAAGATACATTTTCAGGATTAAAACAACTAAAAGAGGTTTCTGTTGATGAATCCTCCCAAGAACTATACCTAAATGCTTACCAAAATTGGTTATCCAATTTTGACAAAATTCATTCCTAATGAAATATATCAAAATACTAGTAATTGTATTGATTTGTATTAATTGCAATCAAAAAGTTACAGATCAAGAAGGAAAAAAGATTTCCGAAAAGAAGATACCCGTAGATAAAAAGGGTACTTTTTGGGATCACACATTAGACGTTGAAAAGCGTCTCGATCTTGTGGTTAACGAGCTGACTTTAGAAGAAAAATGTAACCAACTGTTACATGATGCGCCAGGTATCGATCGCTTAGAAATAAAACCTTACAATTGGTGGAATGAAGCTTTACATGGAGTAGCGCGAATGGGTCGAGCTACGGTGTTTCCTCAGCCCATAGCCATGGCAGCTACTTTCGATCCAGACTTAATTGAAGAAGTAGCTTCTGCGATTTCAGATGAAGGAAGGGCAAAGTTTAATATTGCTCAAAAAAATGAGAATTACACACAGTATGCAGGATTGACGTACTGGTCTCCTAATGTCAATATTTTTAGAGACCCTAGGTGGGGGCGAGGAATGGAAACTTGGGGAGAAGATCCTTTCTTAACAAGTAAAATGGGAAGTGCTTTTGTAAAAGGACTTCAAGGCAATGATCCTACATATTTAAAGTCAGCGGCCTGTGCTAAACATTATGCAGTTCATAATGGTCCTGAAGGAGATCGTCATCACTTTAATGCTAAGCCATCACGAAAAGATTTTGAAGAAACTTATTTGCCTGCATTTGAAACTCTAGTTAAAGAAGCAAATGTTGAAGCGGTAATGTGTGCTTACAGTCGTACTTATGACGAGCCATGCTGTGGGAGTACCGAATTATTGGTAGATATTCTTCGAAAAAAATGGGGCTTTACAGGACATGTAATGAGTGACTGCGGAGCGATTAGTAATTTCCATAAGCACCATAAAGTTACTAAAACGCCAGAAGAATCAATCGCAATGGCTATAAAAACAGATGTAAATTTAAATTGTGGAAGCACTTATAAAAAGCTAAAAGATGCCATCAATGCTGGCTTAATTACGGAAGCTGATGTGGATAGAAACTTGAAGGGACTATGGAGAACTCGATTCAAATTAGGGAT
>JAHDEF010000084.1 GCA_020628975.1 Aquimarina sp.
CAAAGGGAATTGTTACTGGAGGCAACACCAGTTAACTTTTACCAATTGAGAAAGAATGTGAATGTGGATAACAGATCGGAGGGGATCATAATTAATCAATTACCCACGCCAGACCTGAAAAAGCTCTTTAGAGTAGGGAAGGACGGGGTTAAGTATTCGGAATTGTATATTAATTTTTAAATGTAAATAAATCTAAATGTTATGGCACAAATGAAAACACCAGGCGTGTATATAGTGGAAAAGGATGCCTTCGGGAACGGAGTTGTCGAAGTAGCTACGGCCGTTCCCGCCTTTATCGGATATACTCAAAGAGCAGATAATGGAGGGAAATCTCTACTTAATAACCCAACTAGAGTAACTTCTATTGGTGAGTATATGCAGTTTTTTGGAGGAGCTCCAAATTACCAGTATGTACTTACCGAAGATGTAGGAGATGCTGAACCAGATTTTGTTGTTAAAGATAAGCAGTATGCTCTTAAGCAATCTGGACAGGAATATATGTTGTTTAATGCAATGAGATTATTCTTCCAGAATGGAGGAGGTCCTTGCTATATTGTATCGGTGGGTAACTACGAGGATACAATAGAGAACGCTAAACTAATGGATAATGGTATTCCGCCACTTTTAAAGGAAGAAGAACCAACGATGGTTGTAGTGCCTGAAGCTATAAAATTAGCTGAAAATGATTGCTATTCTTTGCAACAAGCCATGTTAGCACATTGCGGTAAAATGCAAAGTAGAATTTCTATTTTGGATATTTATAATGGAGATAGACCAAGAAATCATCCGGATGGAGATGTAATCGATAATTTCCGTGCAGGAGTTGGAGCTAATTTCCTTAATTATTCCACAGCATACTACCCTTGGTTAGATACTACCATTGTAGGTGATTCCGAATTAGGTTTAGAAAACTTCACTCAGGAGAGTTTGGAAGTTTTGAAAAGTTTAATAATGAATGAGTTAGGTGTTTCTGAAAGTGAAGAAGCGGATGAACTAGCAAAAACAACGGAGTTGAGAGCTTTACTTGCTCATTTACCGAATATTAATGAGGAAGGTTACAATGGTCCTTCTATTACAGATCTGAATAAAACTTTGATTGCAATTAGCCCTAGCTATAATAACATCCTTTTACAGATCAAAAATGAGTTGAATCTGCTTCCACCATCTTCAGCAATGGCTGGGATCTACACGATGGTAGATAATACCAGAGGTGTATGGAAAGCACCTGCAAATGTATCGGTCAGTTCTTGTGTTAAACCAGTAGTGAATATCTCTCACGATGAACAAGAAGATTTGAATGTTACGTTATACGGAAAGTCTATTAATGCAATTCGTCCATTTATCGGAGAGGGAGTGTTAGTTTGGGGAGCAAGAACTTTGGATGGAAATAGTAAAGACTGGAGATACATCAATGTTAGAAGGACTATGATTATGTTAGAACAGTCAATAAAAGCTGCATCTAAAGCGTATGTATTCGAGCCTAACGATGCAAATACTTGGGTTACAATGAAAAGTATGATTGATAGTTTCCTTTTTAATCAATGGAAAAAAGGTGCATTGGTTGGAGCCTCACCAGAAGAATCTTATTCGGTAAATGTAGGATTAGGAAGCACTATGACTGCAGATGATATACTAGAAGGAATACTAAGAATTACGGTGATGGTAGCGATTTCTAGACCAGCCGAGTTCATTGAAATCACATTCCAGCAACAAATGCAGAAATCATAATCGAATTCAACTTAACTAATTAAAAACTATAAACAACACTAAAATACATAAGTTATGGCAGATGATGGATCAGTACAATCAGGTACGGTTTGGCCCTTACCAAAATTTTATTTTCAAGTTACTTGGGACGGAAATGTAATGTCGTTTCAAGAAGTATCGGGCTTAGAAATTGAAACTCAAATAATAGAATACAGACACGGAGACAATCCTGTGTTTTTACCTTCAAAAATGCCAGGTATTCCTAAGGCTGGTAATGTTACCATGAAAAAAGGAGTCTTTACAGGTGATAATAAGTTCTGGGATTGGTACAGTCAGATTAAGCTGAATACGATTAAAAGATTACCAGTAGTTATTAGCTTACTCGATGAAACGGGAGCACCTCAAATGACTTGGACTCTTCAAAACTGTTGGCCAACTAAAATTACTGGAACCGATTTAAAATCGGATTCAAATGAGGTAGCGATAGAAACTATTGAAATTGTTCATGAAGGATTAACCATTGCTACCTAATATTTGATAGGTTAATGAGTGATATGTGGTATCCCCTAACAGGGTTTTACTTTAAGGTTGAAGTTGACGGTATCGCAGGTACCGTCGACAACAGCTTTAAGGAGGTAGGTGGCCTTTCCATGGAGGTGTCTTCGGACGAGATTAAAGAGGGAGGAAATAACTTGGTGCTACAAGTGCCTGGAAGGATGAAAGCCCAAAACTTGGTGCTAAAAAGAGGAGTTGTTCCTATTCAATCACCACTTATGACCTGGGTTGAGAATACCATTAAATCGGATTACTCCTCACCAATTACTCTTAAGACTATTATTGTAAAGTTATTAAATGACAAAGGAGTACCATTGTTAACTTGGACTTTTAAGGACGTCAGACCTGTGAAATATCAGGTAGCCGACTTTGACTCTCAAAAGAGCGAAGTTTTAGTAGAAACGATGGAGTTTGCTTATTCAAGTTACACAAGAGCATATGCCGGTTGAAATTAGAGAATTACTTATAAAAACAACAATAGAGGAATCTAGGACTTCCAATGACATAAAAGTTGCCCGAGAATTAGCTCAAAACAATGAGCAATTTAAAAGGAACATTCTGAATCAATGCAAAGCATATGTTGATAAAAAAATGAAGGAGTTTAAGGAAAGGTAATGGCGTTAACTAAAATAAAATTTCTTGGATTTAAGGATAATAAATTTTCCGAAAAAAATGGAAGTTTTACGGCTATGATAAATCCAGAAAGCTATAAAAAGAACTATAAAATTGATTATTCTAAAGTAACAAACCCAGGAGGTACTACCGAAGCCCCAAAGTACAAGCAAACCGGTTCAGATAGTTTGAATGTGAAGATTGAATTAGATGATACGGGTGCTATTCCAAGAACATCAGAGAATGAAGGTAAGACCATAGATGATATGATCAATGAAATTAAAAAGGTGATGTACGACTATAATAGTGTTACGCACGAACCAAATTTTGTTCAAGTAGTCTGGGGATCTTTACTGTTTAATTCACGTTTGGAGTCCATAGATATAGATTTTAAAATGTTCAAACCTAGTGGATCTCCACTTAGGGCAGAGGTTACATTGGGATTTATAGAGTATACGGATCCAGATAAAGAAGCGTCTGAAAAGAATGCAAACTCTCCAGACATGACACATATTGTAACAGTGCGTAGAGGAGATAACCTGCCTGGTTTATGTTACAAAATTTATAAAGATAGTAAGTATTATCTGGACGTTGCTAGAGTAAACAGTTTAGTAGATATTAGAAATTTAGAAGTGGGAGCAAGACTTATATTTCCACCGTTGAAGTAATTAGTTATGGTAAATTCACCAGTAGATTCGGAAGTAGGAGTAGTAACATTTGAAGTGACTTCAGATGCCAGTACGATACCTTCTACATATGCTTTAAAGTCAATCTATATTCAGCAGGCCCTGAATAGAATCCCGTTGGCTAACTTGATATTCTTAGATGGTTCTCCTTCAACACAGGATTTTCCTATAGCTGATTCCGATAATTTTAAACCGGGAAAGAAAATAGTTGTTAAGGTAGGATATGATAGTAAGAATGAAGATCTCTTTACAGGAATAGTAGTTTCTACCAGAGTTGTTATTGATGAGTTTTCAGGTTCTAAATTTGAGGTTCAACTGAAAGATGAATCGATTAAAATGACAGTAGGCAGAAAAAATGCGATTTATGAAAAAAAGGCTGATTCTGATATTATCAAAACATTAATAGGAAATTCCTCATTAACAGCTAAAGTTACAGCAACTACATATAAGAATCCTACGTTGGTACAACATTATTGTACGGATTGGGATTTTATGTTGTCTCGAGCGGAGTTGAATGGCTTAGTTGTAAATGTTGATGCTGGAACGGTTAACGTAGTTAAACCAGGATTTTCTGAAGAAGCAGTTCTTAAAGTAACCTATGGTTTTGACATGCTGCAATTTGACGGTGAATTAAATGCTGTGTCTCAATTTAAACAGGTGAAAGGAGCTTCATGGGATATGTCACAACAGAAGGTAGCAGAAAGTACAAGCAGTAATCCTAGTGTAAATGAGCAAGGGAATTTAACTTCGACTACTTTAGCTGATGTTGTTGGTTTAAGTGATGTTAATCTACAGTCGGGAGCTGGTATTCCAACAGACGTATTGAAGTCATGGGCCGATGCACAGATGCAGAAATCTTGGATGAACAAGGTTACCGGAATCATTGTATTCCAAGGGTCAGAAAAAGCAAAAGCAGGTAGTATTATAGAACTTGCAGGAGTAGGAGAAAGACTTAATGGTAAGGCGTTTATCTCAAAAGTGGAACATGAAATTTCTGATGGAAACTGGAAAACTACAGCAGAAATGGGAATGCCTGAAGAATGGTATGCGGAAAAATCAGATATAGTTGCTCCATCTGCTTCAGGACTACTACCAGGTATTAATGGTCTGACCATTGGAACTGTTTCTAAGTTAGATGGCGATCCAGATACAGAGTTTAGAATTCAAGTTAAATTACCAATGATTGATAGTAGTTCTAATGGAATTTGGGCTAGGTTGGGAACGTTTGCTGGTAATTCAGGAACAGGTTCAATTTTTATCCCTTCTGTTGGTGATGAAGTAGTAGTAGGGTTTGTTAACGATGACCCAGGATATCCAATTGTATTAGGAGCCTTGTATAGTAGTAAAAACAAACCAGCAGCAGATTTGGAAGGCAATGATTTTTCCATGACTTCTGATAATTACAGGAGGGCGATTGTTACTCCTGTGAAAAACAGAATTGAATTTGATGATGAAAAGAAGATAATAACCATAGCAACACCGGGAGGAAATAAATGTACTATTGATGATGATGCAAAAGGTGTTACGGTAGAAGATCAAAATTCAAATAAGGTAGTTCTTAATGAAGATGGGATCACTCTTCAAGATAAAAGCGGCAATAAAATTGTAATGAGTTCAGATGGAATAACGTTGGACAGTGCCAAAGATGTAGTCTTGAAAGCAGCACAAAACATTAAGCAGACGGCTACTTCCAATATTAATGTTGAAGCTACTCAAAATGTAGAAGTAAAAGGGCTTCAAATTTCACAAACAGCAAATACATCATTTACCGCCAAAGGAAATGCCTCAGCAGAACTTTCTGCTTCTGGTAATACCACCATTAAAGGAGCGATGGTAATGATAAACTAATTCAAAACGATCAATATGTCATTAGCAGCTAGATTAACCGATTTGCACACGTGTCCAATGCAAACTCCAGCATTACCACCAATCCCACATGTTGGAGGACCAATTGTGGGGCCAGGAGTACCAACAGTCTTAGTAGGTAAATTACCAGCTGCCGTTGTTGGTGATTCTTGTATATGTGTAGGACCTCCAGATTCTATTGCAAAAGGTTCAGCTACGGTTATGATTGGTGGAAAGCCAGCCGCCCGTATGGGTGATACTACTGCCCATGGAGGTTCAATTGTATTAGGATGTCCAACAGTAATGATAGGAGGGTAATGAGTGATAATTCATTTTTAGGAAAAGGTTGGTCTTTCCCTCCTCGCTTTGATAAAATCGGGAAGGGGATTGAAGTTGTTACTGAGGAGAAAGATATAGACGAAAGCCTCAATGTATTGATTACTACAATGCCAGGAGAACGAATTATGAATCCTGAGTATGGATGCAATCTCAAACAATACGTATATGAGGAACGAAATGAATCTTTGTATACACGTATAAAAGAAACTATTCGTGACGCAATTATAAGATACGAAGCTAGAATAGACGTGCAATCCATTCACCTTGAAGATAATAATGATCCCCATGGAGTCCTTTACATCACCATAGATTATACGGTGAGGCAAACAAACTCTAGGCACAACAAGGTATTTCCTTACTATTTGTTGGAGGGTAATAACGTGAATGACATTTAGGCGAAACAGTGTATAAAAAGATAATTCCATATCAGCAATACGATACACTTAAGGGAACTTCTCAAAAAAATCGGTTGAGAAAAGACTTGCTGCCTGAAAATATGAAAATTGATGATCGGTCTATACCAGATTTGTTGGATTTCGTTCGTCAATATTCTTCCCATATTAATTTCATAGAGGAAAATAAACTGGATCTTGAATTAACTGACTATGAGAGTTGGGAGCTGTTTTTTAATGATGATTTAGCTCTATTAATTGGGGTTTCAAACTTTAAAATTGATCCGGTTGAAGAACTTGCTTCTGAACAGATTAGTAAAGCGGCAAGTACTTCGGATCAAGAGCTTAGAAGAGAAATTTTTGGAAATATAGCTAGAATTATTCTAGGCGTGGCTCAAGGCGTTGATCATGTTAGATATAATTTGGAACGCAACAAATTTACCTCAGATTTCCTATTTGATATTAGTAATGCCATTCATAGAGAATTACGTACTCATATAGGTACCATAATTTCCTATAAATCTTTGATTTCATGGAAGGAAGATTTAGAAGTTGGATATAGTACGCTTGAGAAAAAATGGAATGTTAAGGAGATTCCGCCTTTACGTACATTAGATAAATTGAAAATATACGATGTCAATGTGTTTAGAAAAATTTTCCAATCTTTTTTCTACACGGTACATTTTGCTATCGATAAATCAAAGAGTATTGTTAGTGTACTTTTAAATAAAAGCAAAGACAATAAACCACACGTGGCTTTACTTTTGTCATTTTTCAGAATCTTTGAGCATATTCGAGATTTGCAAAATGAACTTCCCGAAAAACATTTGAATTATTATTATAGGGATGTACTGAAGTTCAAAGAAAAAAAGGCCCGAGCTGATTCTACGTATGTTTGTCTGGAGTTATCAGGAGATGTATTAGGTTATGCGTTTAAGTTTCAGCAACTGTTTG
>JAHDEF010000085.1:0-6009 GCA_020628975.1 Aquimarina sp.
CATTTTTCAAAATTATACCTCCTGAAAAGTTTGTGTTTTTTGAAATTTTGAACATCAGCCCAAGATATTGTTGGCGGTTCACTAACCCCTATACCTTTCAAATTTTTAGATTGCACCATCATTTCAGAAAACTGCAACATTATTTTTTTAGGATCACAGCCTCGATTTCCACAAGTTCCTCCGTACTCTCTAATGTCTGATATCGCAACACGCAGACCTGAGTCGGCGCACATAGCTGCCGTTTTTCTACCTGCTACTCCACTCCCTATAACAAAGACATCGTATTTTTTTTCTATCATAATTTAGATTTTGTGACATTCATTATGAAAACTAATTCAAAACATAAAGCTTATATCAATCATAAAATTTACAAAAATATAAACCTTATACTATGGTCGGAACTATATCACAAAACTTAATAGAAAATATACTTGAAGAAATAATTAAAAATAAAAGACTGTAATTTGCAAGAAGCCCTCTTTAAATTGACACCTTAAAAAAATCGCATTTAAGGTGCTATTAATAACTTATATAATTTGAAATTTCTAAACCATAGCCGTGCATTCCTACCCGCTTTTTATATTCTGAATTAGAAATAAGGCTAACTTTTTTAATGTTTAAATCATGAAGAATTTGTGCTCCGATACCATAATCCTTAACATCCATAGGTAACTTGGGCACTTTGGAGATTTCATCTTTCGATTGATTTTCACGTAATTTTTTTAGTCTCCCCAACACATTTACCGCTTCTTGTTCTTGATTGATAAAAATCATAGCGCCTTTGCCATTTTCATTTATAACTTTGAACATACGCTCTAAACGTTCATCAACTTCGCTGGCTAGCACACTTAAAATATCGTTACTAAATAAAGTAGAATTGATTCGCGTGGGAACTTCTTCATTTTCTGACCAAGTTCCTTTAGTCAACGCAATATGTACTTGATTGTTGGTAGTTTGCTGATAAGCACGTAATCGAAACGCACCAAAACGAGTATTTATATTGAAGTCTTCTTCTTTATCTATTAAAGAATCAAATTGCATTCTATAAGCTACTAAGGCTTCTATTGAAACAAGCTTTAGATCAAACTTTTTGGCAATTTCTACCAATTGCGGAAGCCTAGCCATAGTACCATCTTCATTCATAATTTCTACAATTACACCTGCGGGTTGAAAACCTGCTAGTCTTGCAAAATCAATCGCTGCTTCTGTATGACCTGTTCTTCTTAATACACCGCCTTCTTTAGCCCGTAACGGGAAAATATGACCTGGACGAGATAATTCATGAGGTTTAATTTCAGGATTTACCAATGCCTGAATGGTTTTAGCACGATCGCTAGCAGAAATTCCTGTAGTTACCCCATACCCATGTAAATCTACCGAAACAGTAAAAGCGGTTTTCATAGGATCTGTATTGGTATTTACCATCATATGTAAATCCAATTCATCACAACGCTGTTCCGTTAATGGAGCGCATATTAATCCCTTACCATGAGTTGCCATAAAATTGATCATCTCGGGAGTTACCGTTTCAGATGCAGCAAGAAAATCGCCTTCATTTTCACGGTTTGCATCATCGACCACGATAATTACTTTTCCTTTCTTAATGTCTTCTATAGCCGATTCAATAGAATCTAATGAATATGATGTAGTGCTCAATGCTGTGTATTTGGTAATGACTTTTTAAAAACTATTTAAAAGGTCTTTTTTTTAATATAGGATAAAGATACTTTTTAATGAGAAAGCTTCCTAGCTTGAAACCTCGGAATTCATTTTCTTCTTTTTCGCAAAACGTTTGCTTAACCAAACGAAAAAAGGTTCCAAATTAATTAACTTCTTATCGGTTGTGGCTTGGTAAGTGAATAAAATTCCTAAGGGTGTAAAAATAATGGTTGACAACCAAGTGGCTAAAAATGGACTTATACTACCATCTTCCGCTGCATTTTTGGCGAATATTCCTGAAAAATAGTATACTAAAAATAAACCGATGGCATACAAAAATGGTAAGCCAAGCCCTCCTTTTCTAATAATAGCGCCAATGGGTGCACCCAAAAAGAATAACACGATACAGCCAAATGCTAAAGCGAATTTTTCGTGTAATGCAATTTCAAATTTATTAATACGAGACGTATCTTTTTTTAGGCTTTTAATTTCAGAATCAATTCTAGAAAGAGAACTTTTAACATCACGTTTGGCTTCATTTAATATCGATATTCGTTGACCGTAATCAGCAATATCCAATATATGATTGGGATATTCCTCGGTAACACATGGTTTTTCAATATTTTTATTAAATAACGTTTTTTTCTTTTTGTCTGTTCGTAATAAAATTCCCGTAGAACGCGTAAACATACGCTCTTTAAAATATTGCCTGTTTTTATTTATAGCTGTAGAAAAAGTATCTATATCCTTAGAAAGTGTTTGGATATTAAGCATTTTACGATTTTTCGCATAATCACTCTCTGAAATTTCAACATCATCAAACGTAGTAAAATCTCGATTAATTTCGTATTCTTTGAAATCACTTTTCACAAAAGGTAATTTCTTTTTGTCTTTATATTTTTTAGGGAGAATGTTGTTATAATAATGCCCGTCATACAAAGCAATAGTTAAAATATTACTATTGATAGCACTTTTCAATTCTCCTGATTTAGCTTTAATTACAGTATAGTTCCCTTTTTGTTTTGGATTCTCTTTGTGAATGATTACATCTTCAAGAAATTGATCATTTTCTCCATATTTTCTAGCCACTTTAATACTAATATCTCCTAACTGATTAAATTGATTGGCAACTATAGCTCGTGCTGGTTTTTGTTTAACAACACTTCTTCTTAAATTGATAAATTGTTTATATGAATATGGAATTACGGTGTCTGCAAAAAAGAAAGTAGCAATGCTTAAGCCAACAATGAATATACTAAGTGAGCGCATGGCACGACTAAGAGAAATTCCTGTAGATTTCATTGCAGCAAACTCGTAATGCGCAGAAAAATCGCCAAAAACCATAATCGATGCCAATAAAATACTTAATGGAAAAGTAAGAGGCACCGTAATCGGAATACTATAAATAATAAATTTAAGGAATACGGCTAATTCCAGATCTTTCCCAGCAAACTCTGCGATGTACAACCAGACTGTTTGCAGCACCATCAGAAACGTCCAAATAACTAGTAGTACTAAAAACCTTTGTAAAAAGGTGGTAAAAATGTAACGATCAATAAGCTTCACTTATGCTATTTTTGGGATCCGTTGTCGATATGCGGTAACGATTAACAGTATTTTCTAATATTCATTAAAAAATATAAGTTAACGCATACACTTACTAGTCTAAGTTGTTGATATAATAACCATCGTATTTTGACTTATTAAATTGAAATAACGTGGATGATAAAGGCTGATTGGTTTTAAAGTTGGTTACGGTAATTGTAATTTCCGAACCGTTTGCTTGAGATATGATTTGATTGTAAATATGCTTGGTTTGTTTATCGATACCCAATAGGATGAATTTAAATTCTTTGTTGCCTGAAGTTGGTGTTAATTTTACATATTGAATTTTTCTACCTTGAACATTTTGCTCGATGTCCATTTTTGCTTGATAGCCTTTTTCAAAAAACGTAAGCATATTTGATGGCGTTAAAGTATCTTCTTGCGATGGTGATGAAATATTAATTTCTTCATCTTCCGCACTAATTTGATAGATTTTATTTCCATCAAACAACACCTTGCCACCAAAAAGATCTAACACATATTTATCGCCTTGTAGCTTAACACTACCTCTTGTTTCTTCCTTTGAACTTGTTGCATTATTACTTAACTCATATTTAAAATCAATACTAATATTGTCGTATGATTTTACTTTTTGCGCTACTTGCGATAACAACTCATTGGCTGTTTGCGCTTGAATTGAACTCCCCAAAAGGAATAAACATACAACACTACTAAATAAGGTTTTCAATACTTTCATATAGCTATTATTCATTTTCTAATATTCGTTCTAATTCTACTAAATCGGGTACTAGTACTTGACGCGCTTTGCTTCCTTCAAATTGCCCTACAATACCTGCCGCTTCTAACTGATCAATAATTCTACCCGCTCGGTTGTAACCTAATTTAAGCTTACGTTGAATTAATGAGGCAGAACCCTGCTGGGCGGTTACAATAACCTCGGCAGCTTCTTTGAAAAGCTTGTCACGGTCAGCCTTATCTATATCAAGATTTGTGCCACCACCGTCTTCACCTACATATTCTGGTAATAAATGTGCATCAGCATAAGCTTTTTGTGCACCAATGTAATTTGTGATTTTTTCAACCTCAGGCGTATCAACGAAAGCACACTGAATACGAACTAAATTATTTCCGTTAGTATATAACATATCACCACGACCGATTAATTGATCGGCACCTCCTGCATCAAGAATGGTTCGAGAATCAATTTTTGACATTACCCTAAAAGCTACCCTAGCAGGAAAATTCGCTTTAATCATACCTGTTATTACATTTACGGAAGGGCGTTGTGTAGCGATAATTAAATGAATACCAATAGCCCTAGCCAACTGCGCTAATCGAGCGATAGGTGTTTCTACCTCTTTACCTGCAGTCATAATAAGATCTGCAAATTCATCGACCACTAATACTATGTAAGGTAAATAGCGATGTCCATTTTCAGGATTCAATTGGCGCTTTTTAAACTTTTCGTTGTATTCCTTTATATTTCTTACGTAAGCGTTTTTAAGCAATTCATAACGTGCATCCATTTCAATACACAGAGAATTTAGCGTGTTAATTACCTTGCTATTATCTGTAATTATAGCTTCTTCTGAATCAGGAAGTTTCGCTAAAAAGTGTCTTTCTATTTTGTTGTATAATGTCAATTCCACCTTTTTAGGATCGACTAATACAAACTTCACCTCTGCCGGATGTTTTTTGTACAGAATAGATGTCAAAATGGCATTTAAACCGACCGACTTTCCTTGACCCGTTGCACCAGCCATTAATAAGTGAGGCATTTTCACTAAATCAACTACAAAAGTTTCATTAGAAATAGTTTTACCAAAAGAAATTGGTAATTCCATTTCAGCGTTTTGAAATTTAGAAGCCTTTATTGCCGAATGCATACTAACAATTGTAGACTTTTTATTCGGAACTTCAATACCAATAGTTCCTTTACCAGGCATCGGTGCAATTATTCGAATTCCCAATGCCGCTAAGGATAAGGCTATATCATCTTCAAGGTTTTTAATTTTAGAAATTCGTACTCCAGCTTCAGGTACGATTTCATAAAGGGTAACCGTTGGACCTATTGTTGCTTTAATATGAGCAATTTCAATTTTATAATTCTTTAGTGTTTCTACAATTCGGTTCTTATTGCCTTCTAGCTCTTCTTGGTCGATTGTAATATTATTCTGTCCATTGGTATAATCTTTCAATAAATCAATAGTAGGGAACTGGTATTGCCCTAACTCTAACCTTGGATCAAACTCTCCAAAATCTTCTACCAATTGGTCACTTAATTTACTTACTTCGTCAACGGGAGTCGTTTTGACTTCCATTTCCAATTCCTGCTCTTCTTCTTGGGCAACTTCAATTTCTAAACCACTGTCTAATTTTGTGATTTTTTCAGTAAGTTTTTCATTGGTATTTGCGGTAGACTCAGTGGTAGATTCCGCATTTAATTCCTTTTCTTCAACTAGATCATGTAAATGGTGTTTTTGATCTGATTCCTTTTCTTCAAACAAAGGCTTATCTACGGGAACAAAGTCATTTATAGTCACTGGTGCTTCTAATGTTTTTTCTTTAGAAGAATTTACTGGAGGTTCTTCTTCAATTCCTGAAGTAGCTTTTATAGTTGTTTTGGAATTAATTTTCCATAATTTGAAACGATTCGAAAGTCCTTCGGGAGTGAAATCTAAACGTAATACTAAATATAGAATTCCGAAAAATAAAATTACTAATAAGGTTCCTAGTTTTCCTAAATAACTTTGCAGAAAATCGTTGACCTCAAAGCCAATTACT
>JAHDEF010000085.1:6019-7010 GCA_020628975.1 Aquimarina sp.
CCTGAAAGTAATCCGTAAAACTGAGAAAAATATCCCAGAATTACCGCTCCTAAAATCATTAAGTAGATCCCCCAAAACCATCTTGACTTCAAGCTATTTTTACCTATCCCAAAGAAATAACTTGCACCTGTTAGCAATAACAAAATAGGAATGCTGAAAGCCATAATTCCTACCCCTTGAAAAACTAAAAAGTCCCCAATATTTGCTCCTACAACATTGATCAGATTTTCTGTTTTTATTTCCCTAGAAAATTCGCCAAGCTCACTTTGATCAGCTTTCCATGTAAAAAAGTAAGAAGCAATAGAAAACAACACTAAAAAACCAAGCATCAAGAAAGCCCCACCAAT
Organism: Aquimarina sp.; assembly: GCA_020628975.1. Taxonomy (GTDB): domain Bacteria; phylum Bacteroidota; class Bacteroidia; order Flavobacteriales; family Flavobacteriaceae; genus Aquimarina. The sequence goes on from JAHDEF010000085.1 coordinate 6,367, forward strand.
AACTAGACGTTGTTTAGGTGATAATTTAAAAGACTTCTTAGAAACTGGTTTTTTGTCCAATTTCGGTGGCGTACCTGGTTTTGGATTTGACTTTTTTCTAGGCATTTTTATTAGGGCTTTGGACTACTAGTTGAATACTAAAGTCCATTTTGTTAAAATTCAAATATAAAGTTTTTAAAGGTAGATATGCAATATCATATACCAGTTCTAATCTATTAAATAACTATAAACGATCTTAGAATTTGTTTGACGTCTCTCTATAAATTTTGAAGTGTGGCGTTACTAGTATAACAAATTACAGCGCTGCTACTTCACGTTTTTTGAGGTTTCTTTTTTGCTGCAGGAAATAATAAATTATTTAAGATCAATCGATACCCAGGAGAATTGGGGTGTAATTCTAATTCTGTTTTAGGATCCCCCACTCGGTGTTGATAATCTTCAGGATCGTGCCCCCCATAAAAAGTAAAGAAGCCCTTGCCTTTAATACCATGAATATACCTAGCTTCATTATTCAATTTATTCTGACCCAAAATCAATACATTTGATTTTACCATATCGTGATCAAAAGCAGTTGTTTGCCCCATAAACCCTTTAACTAGGCTAGTATGGTTTTGACACAACATCGTAGGAATAGGATCCCATTT
>JAHDEF010000086.1 GCA_020628975.1 Aquimarina sp.
TAGAAATTCTTACCTCAAGACTTTAAAAAATTCTTATTAACCATTGTATTAAGAAAATTTAATAACCGCAATCACTAACAATATGAATTGCGTCACGAGCTTGTCTAAAAAGTAATTTTAACGAAGGCTGAGCGATAGTCGAAGCCTGTTAATTAAATGGTACTCAAATTTTATTTCAACATTATTTAATGTGCAATTATAAGATTCTTGACTTTTCAAACAGCCTCATCTAATTAAGGATATAAAAACCAATATGATGAGATTTCTTTCAAGCAAGGAACGACGAAAACGGATATCGTTTTACTAATTAAAAGTATAAATTGAGAAAACTATGAATTCGGATTTTTAGAAATTTTATGGTGTTTTTAGTGATCAAGCACCTTTTTCCGTTTAAGATTCATTAACTTATCTTCATAAAACTTATTTATGAAGCACAGAAGCAGAACTTTAGGAGAATTTATAATAGAAAATCAAGCAGACTTCCCGTATGCCAACGGAGAATTATCAAGGCTAATAAACTCCATAAGACTTGCTGCTAAAGTGGTTAGCCACAAAGTCAACAAAGCAGGATTAGTAGATATTACTGGTGCTGCTGGCGAAGTTAATATTCAAGGAGAAAATCAACAAAAGTTAGATGTATTTGCTAATGAGACTTTTATAAATTCTTTGGTAAATAGAGAAATTGTATGTGGAATCGCTTCTGAAGAAAACGATAACTTTATTACTATTAAAGGTCAAAATAAGGATCATAAAAATAAATATGTCCTTTTAATGGATCCGCTAGACGGAAGCTCTAACATCGACGTTAACGCTTCAGTCGGCACCATATTTTCAATCTATCGCCGAGTTACACCTGTTGGAACTCCAGTAACTATGGAAGATTTTCTTCAACCAGGAAATTTACAAGTAGCTGCTGGTTATATCGTTTATGGAACTTCTACTATTTTAGTATATTCTACCGGAAATGGTGTTAATGGATTTACACTTAATCCTGCTTTAGGCACCTATTATTTATCTCATCCAGATATTAAAATTCCTAAAGACGGAACCATATACTCGGTCAACGAGGGACATTACAGACAATTTCCACAAGGCATAAAAAATTACATCAAATACTGTCAAGAAGAAAAAGAAAATCGTCCCTATACTTCTCGCTATATTGGGTCATTAGCCAATGATATGCATAGAAATTTATTAAAAGGCGGTATTTATATGTATCCAAGTTCTAGAAAAGCACCGAAAGGAAAATTAAGATTATTATATGAATGTAACCCTATCGCTTTTATTGTTGAACAAGCTGGCGGAAAAGCTATTGACGGCTATCAGCGCATTTTAGATATAAAACCAACCGAACTTCACGAACGTATTCCTTTTGTATGTGGAAGTAGCAATATGGTTGATAAAGTAGAAGAATTTATGCTTACAGCAGAAGATAATACATCAAACACACTACTTAAATCCGTCAATTGAGAATAGGCGTTACAACGCATCAAAAAATAATGCTAAAGAAGCGATGTGATCGAAAAAACCCCTTAGTTTTGCAATAGATGAATTGTTTACTAACAGGAGCCACAGGAATTGTAGGAAGCCATATTTTATTTGAATGGCTTAAGAATGCTTTGATTGAAAAATCGGTCAACAAAATATATACGGTTATCCGTGAAACGTCGATTACGCCAAAAGAGCGACTGCTTCAAATCTTGAATGATAACGCACGCCCTGATTTTATGAATAATTTATCGATAGAAGATTGCTTATCGAAAATAGAAATTATTTCAGGCGATGTAGACTCTTTATCTAAAGAAAGTATTGCAAAATTACCTTGTGATACGGTATTGCATTGCGCAGGAAATACCAACTTACAACATACGGATATTACCGCTGAAGAAGTTAAAAAGGAAAACTACAATGTAACCCAACATTTGTTGCAAATACTTCCTAGATCTGTAAATCGTTTTATATACGTTAGCACTGCTTTTTCATTTGGAATTCAAGAAAACAAAGTATCTGATAATATTGACAACCACAGTGTAACTTCTTTTCGAAATCCTTATGAAGGATCAAAATATGAATCTGAAAAGCTAGTTCGCAAATTCGGTGTTGATAAATCTATTCACACCCAAATACTAAGACCTAGTATTGTTTGTGGACGATTATTAGAAGCTCCTTTTTTTACCACACCAAAGTTTGATGTATTTTACAGCTGGCCAATTTTTTTGCATCGTTATGCTAAAAAACACACTGACACTTTCAGAATTTGGATTGATAAAACTAGTGGCTTAAACATTGTACCTGTTGATTTTGTAGCGAAAACAATTTTGCACGCTTACTTAAATCCTAAACTTGAAGAAGTAAATATTGTAAACCCGAAACCTATTCTTCATCAAGAATACTTAAGTAAAGTTCTTAGAGCATTTGGAATTGAAAATTTTGAGTATGTTTCTGAAAAACCATTGAATCTTAATCTTTTCGAAGAATTATATTACAAAACGATTGGACAGGTTTTTGAGAAATATGTTAGTATTCCTGATTTACGTTACGAGGCTACTCAGATAAAGCAATTGATCAAAGAATTTAATCTTGAGCTTTCTTTAGGTGTTCACCAGAACTTTATGAATCTTATTGATCATTCTATTGAAAAGAAATTCAAGAAAAGTTACATTTAATACTTCTTTTTAAGAATTAAAGTAGCTAATAAATGCCTAAAAAGAAAATACTCATATTTGGTGGTAGTGGGTTCCTTGGAAACGCCTTGTACAAGGAATTGAATTCCTATTACAACACCTTCGCTACTTTTTGCAAAGACAATTTAAGTTTAGAAAAAAATCAGAAATTTTACCCTTTTGATTTTGAACAAGACCCTGTATCTATTCTTCTAGAAAACATTAAACCAGATATTATTATATCTGCGGTTCGAGGGAATTTTACTTCACAAATTCATTTTCACAATGAACTTGTGTCATGGGTCTATAAAAATGATTGCAAAATTATTTTTTTAAGTAGCGCAAACGTTTTTGATCGATTCACCAATTACCCCTCTTACGAATACGACAAAACCCTTAGTGAAAGTATTTACGGCCATTTCAAAATCAAAATTGAAAATGCTTTAATGCGACTTCCTGCAAATAAATATGTAATTGCTAGAGTACCGATGATTTATGGCCACGGTTCCGAACGTATTCAGGAAATAAAAACCCTACACCATTTAAAATTACCAATAGAAATTTTTCCTAATGTGATTACAAATGCAACCACGGTTTCACGATTCACCCAACAAATCCATTATTTAATTAACCGAAACAAGAAAGGAATATTTCATTTAGGAAGTAAAGACCTAACCCATCACAGCGACCTAATCGAAGAAATCTGTACCACCTTAAAGTTAACCAATCCTATTTTTAAAAAAGTTTTTGATAGTAACGACGATAGATACTTAGCCATTTTACCCAAAGACAATCAATTACCTAAATATTTACAGTTTACGATAGACGATGTAGTCAAAGAAAGTTTGAAGGTATAATTATCGTGTATTAAATAATATTTTATGATCTATACATAAACTTTAGTGTTATTTCCATTACACTTCCTGAAATCTGATATCCGAACACTAACACACTTAAAACAAAAATTTGCTTTCCCAAAGCCTTCTGCTTATGTTTGTATTCTTGATAAAAAACACATTCCATGGGAAGAGCATTTGAGTTCAGAAAAGCTAGGAAAATGAAGCGCTGGTCTGCTATGGCAAAGACTTTTACGCGTATAGGAAAAGATATTGTAATGGCCGTTAAAGAAGGTGGCCCTGATCCTGACGCCAACTCACGTTTACGTGCGGTGATACAAAATGCCAAGGCTGCTAACATGCCTAAAGACAATGTTGAGCGTGCCATTAAAAGAGCTTCTGACAAAGACCAAGGGGATTACAAAGAAGTATTGTTCGAAGGTTACGCACCACATGGTATTGCTATACTTGTCGAAACGGCTACTGATAACAACAACCGTACTGTAGCTAATGTTCGCGCTCATTTCAATAAATGTAACGGAAATTTAGGGACTTCAGGTTCTGTAGAGTTTATGTTCGACCATACCTGTAATTTTAAAATTAAGGGTGATGGCTTAGATCCAGAAGAATTGGAATTAGAGTTTATAGATTTTGGTGCTGAAGAAATTTTTATTGATGAAGAAGATAATACCATAATGATTTATGGGCCTTTTGGAAGCTTTGGAGCTATCCAAAAAGAATTGGAAAATCGTGAAATTGAAATTGTATCTTCGGGCTTCGAGCGTATTCCACAAGTTACAAAAGCGCTAAGTGGTGATGCACTTGCAGAAGTTGAAAAATTATTAGAAAGATTGGAAGAAGATGATGACGTTCAAAATGTTTACCATTCTATGGTAGAAGCAGAATAAGTCTTTTTTAGTAACACAAATCGTCGTATAACTTATTTCGAAACAAAAAATTAAACTAACATTCAAATTACACCTACTACATGGGAAAAATTATTGCTATAGCAAATCAAAAAGGTGGCGTTGGTAAAACTACCACATCGGTAAATCTTGCTGCTTCTTTAGGTGTACTTGAAAAAAAGATATTACTTATTGATGCTGACCCACAAGCCAATGCGAGCTCAGGATTAGGGATTGATGTTGAAACTGTTGAAGTGGGTACTTATCAGTTATTAGAACATACCGCATCAGCCGCTGAATGCATTATGGCAACATCGGCACCCAATGTAGATATTATTCCTGCTCATATTGACTTAGTAGCTATAGAAATTGAACTAGTCGACAAGCCTAAACGTGAGTATATGCTAAAAAAAGCATTGGGAGATATTCAAAACAACTACGATTTTATTCTTATTGACTGTGCTCCATCGTTGGGATTACTTACTCTAAATGCATTGACGGCATCAAATTCAGTAGTAATTCCTATCCAGTGCGAATATTTTGCTTTAGAAGGCTTAGGGAAATTATTAAACACCATCAAAAGTGTTCAAAAAATTCATAACGCCGAATTAGATATTGAAGGCTTACTGTTAACCATGTATGATGCTCGTTTACGCTTATCAAATCAGGTAGTTGAAGAAGTTACTAAACACTTCAACGATATGGTTTTCAAAACAATTATTCAAAGAAATGTACGTTTAAGTGAAGCACCAAGTTTTGGAGAAAGCATTATTAATTTTGATGCTTCTAGTAAAGGGGCTCAAAACTATTTGAGTTTAGCAAACGAAATTATAGAAAACAACAAGTAAGGATTTATGGCGAAGAAAGCAGTAAAAAAACAAGCTCTTGGAAGGGGACTTTCTGCATTATTGAAAGACCCTGAAAACGACATTCAATCTGCAACCGACAAAAATGCAGATAAGGTAGTGGGTAACATTATCGAGTTAGAGCTTAATGCTATAGAAGTCAACCCTTTTCAACCTCGAACCCATTTCAATGAAGAAACATTAAATGAGTTAGCTACTTCTATTCAAGAATTAGGGGTAATACAACCCATTACGGTTCGTAAAACAAGTTTCAATAAGTATCAGTTAATTTCTGGAGAACGTCGATTTCGCGCTTCTAAGAAATTAGGACTCGAAACTATACCCGCATATATTCGCATTGCTGACGATAATGAGTCGCTAGAAATGGCTCTGGTTGAAAATATTCAACGCCATGATCTTGACCCTATTGAAATTGCTATTTCATATCAACGTTTGATGGATGAAATTCAGCTTACGCAAGAAAAATTGAGTGATCGTGTGGGTAAAAAGCGCTCTACAATTGCTAACTACCTACGTCTTTTAAAACTTGACCCTATTATCCAAACGGGTATGCGTGACGGTTTTTTAGGTATGGGGCATGGTCGAGCTTTAATTAATATAGAAGACCACAACCTTCAACTCGATGCTTACGAACAAGTAATTGAAAAAGGCTTGTCGGTTCGTGCAACAGAAGAATTGGTAAGAAGTCTTACTAATAAAACAAATACGACAAAAGCCAACGTTACCGTTGTACCCGATTATATTAATAAGGGTAATCAAAAATTAGCTGAATTTTTTGGAGCTAAAATTGAAGTTAAAGCATCGGCAAATGGAAAAGGGAAAATTAGTATTCCTTTTTCTTCAAAAGAGGATTTTAATCGTATTCAGAAATTATTAAATCTTGATTAGATTTTTATTCATATTTATAATTACAATCCTATTTACAAGTAGTGTTTTCGCTCAAGATGACACTACTTTTATTATTGGAGTCGATTCTGTCCGTATTGAAAAACGCGCCGAAAAGAAAGAGGTACGCATTGCCAAGCGCGAAGCTAGACGTATAAAAAACATACGCCCCTACAACGCCCTAGCTCCTTCTAAAGCTGCGTTTTATTCAGCCGTGTTACCTGGTTTAGGTCAAGCTTATACAGGTAAATATTGGAAAATACCAATCGTTTACGGTGGTTTAGGAACTAGTGTTGGTATTGCTTTATGGAATCATGACCGTCAAAATGAGGTACGCGATATTTTCAAAGCACGCCAACGTGGTATACGTACCGATCGTTTTATAAATCAAGAAACAGGTCAAGAATTAATTTCAGATGATGGATTAGCGAGAGCGCAACGTAATTTTCAACGCCAAAAAGAATTATCAATTGCTATTTCTGTGGGTTTGTACGTACTGCAAATTATAGATGCCAATGTTACTGCGCATTTACAACAGTATAACCTAAACGACAAACTATCACTAGCCCCACAATTAGAAATTGATCAAAACAATGCACAACCTAATTACGGTATGTCATTGACTTATAAGTTTTAAAATATAAAAGTATATTCGCCACACAAAATAATTATCGGAAATGAAAATTGCACTTTTAGGATATGGAAGAATGGGTAAAGCTATTGAAAAAATTGCTTTAGAAAGAGGTCACGAAATTGTGTTAAAAGTTGACCAAAACACCCAAGATTACAATATAAATGTTGCCGATATAGCTATAG
>JAHDEF010000087.1 GCA_020628975.1 Aquimarina sp.
CAGTCAAATTTACATTTTCCCACGAGTCGTTATTGGTAAATAAACTAAAGCTATTCTGTTCTTGTAGTATAGGAATTAAATCTTGAACCGCCCTTTGTAACAGCTCACCTTTGCTACCTTGCGCTTGCATACTATACGAATTATCAAGATAAATAATATAGTGATCAGGTTGTTTTTCGGTATTCGAAGCAGGTAAAAAAGGTTTGCAAAAAGCTAAAATAATACAAGCAAGCAAAGCTAGTCGCGAACATAGTACTAGCCATTTTTTAAGCTGTGCGCTTTTACGAGATTGTAATTTTACCTTTTCAAGTAAAGCGACGTTTGAAAAAGCTACTTTTTTAAATTTTCTAAGCTTAAATAGGTGAATTATTATAGGTATTACTAAAGCAAAAAGCGCATAAAGAAGCTCAGGGTGTCTAAACTGCATAAAAAGAGGTTTCCAAAATTCAATCCATTTCGAAGATAACGAACTAGGCTGATATTTTCTACAAATATCAGCCTAGTTTTATGATTAGTAAGTAATTATTTAATAATTAAAAGGAATATCAAATACATGTAAATGATTACTATCAGATATATAAATGGTTTCTCCTCTTTTAAAGTGATAATTATCAGGTAACGGAGCCCCAGTCATTCTTGTTAAAGATTGGTACGATACATTTTTAATTTGATCGTAATTACTAGGAACAATTTGAATGTGAGGACGATTCCAAATTTTAGGGTTGCTTAGTCCCATTTCATCAGAAAGCTTTTGTTTCAATAAGAATACATTTTTCTGTTTTATTTTAGTTTTCTTAAAGGTTACATCGCCAGTCATTCTTCCAGCAAAATTTGTCGTTCGTATTACCATAGAAAATGTTTCTTTTTCAGTACCATTTTTCAGTGTCCATGTAACAATAGCAGCACCTTTTTGGGGTTCTAAAATTTCATACGAACGTGCCATAATTTGGTTGCCATTCAATGAATAATAGTTGTTCCATCCATTTATTCGTTGGTTTGGAAAAGGAAAAGCATTTTTTAAACCTCTGTTTTCCGGAGAAAATAAATTTTTATTATTTATAGCTTCTCCATTTTCATAAACAGAAAAATGCATAATTAATTTTTCTCCTTTATATTCTGGCCATGCCATTACATCTAATTTCTGATTCCATTTGGTAATCAGTTGGGGTCCTTTTACGGTCTTAAAAGACTCGAGTTTTTTGGGTAGTACACGTTTTTTATTGATTGCAGTACTTTTGTGTAGTGGGGCAATGAATAAAAACGTACACATTACCTTAAGTAACGTAGTAGTTTTCATGTCATACAAAAATTATTTGATTTAAAACTAATTGGTTTATGAATAATTAGTTAATAAATATATCATTTTTTTGTAAACTTGTCGACATCAAGTAGGTTTTTTTCGCTAAAACGTTTTTTCTTTATAGATTTCAGGTTATTCTGAAGTTGTTCAGGTGAGCTTGCTCCCAACAATACAGTAGTAATTTCTTCTTTTTGTAATAACCAACCAATTGCCATTTCCGAAAGACTTTCCCCTCGTTCTTCAGCTATTGCATTAAGTCCTTTAATAGCGTCTAATTTTGAATTGACTACATCAGTAGTTAAATATGTATTCTGTTTTCTAGCTCTTGAATTTTCTGGGATACCATTTAAATATTTATTGGTCAATAATCCTTGTGCTAAGGGAGAAAATGCAATACATCCTAATTTATGCTTACTAAGCATAGGTAATAATTTATCTTCGATAGTACGTTCGAACATCGAATGTTTTGCTTGATGAATAATAAAGGGCACCTTTAATTCTTTAAGCAATTTTGACATTTCATCTGTTTGATCAGCATTGTAATTCGATACCCCAACATATAGCGCTTTTCCTTGTCGAACAATATCGTACAGGGCTAATGCGGTTTCTTCCATAGGAGTTTCGTTATCGGGACGATGATGATAGAACAAGTCTACATAATCCACCTGCATACGTTTCAAACTTTGATCTAAACTACTGATTAAATATTTTCGTGATCCATTATTTCCATAAGGACCAGGCCACATATCGTAACCTGCTTTAGTGGCTAAGAAAAGTTCATCCCTAAAAGGTTTAAAATTATGATGATAGATACGACCAAAATTACTTTCGGCACTTCCGTAAGGTGGCCCGTAGTTATTAGCCAAATCAAAATGTACGATACCATTATCAAAAGCAGTTCGTAAAATATTTTCAGCATTATTATAACTGTCAAAATCACCGAAGTTGTGCCAAAGGCCTATAGCTAATCTAGGTAGTAATACTCCGCTATTGCCACAGCGTTTGTATTCCATTTTATCATAGCGGTCTTCATTTGCTGCGTAAGCTTTGTAATTGGATTTGTCGTTTATTTTCATGGGGTTCTAGTTTTAACTTTGAATATAATTGTTTTAAACCAAAAAAGACTGCCTTTTGTGTAAGACAGTCTTTTTGAGGTATTGTTTAGTTGATTTGTAGTATATACTTTACTTAAGACTACCAATCATATCTTCGGGTTTTACCCATTCGTCAAATTCAGCATCGGTAACATAACTTAAGCGTACGGCTTCTTCTTTTAAAGTAGTACCATTTTCGTGCGCAGTATTGGCAATTTCGGCAGCTTTATAATATCCAATTTTAGTGTTTAAAGCGGTAACAAGCATTAGAGATTTGTTTAATAACTCATCAATACGTTTTTGATTAGGTTCAATACCTTCTGCACAATTATCATTAAAAGAAACACAAGCGTCACCAATTAGCTCAGCACTTTGTAGCACATTATAAGCCATAACAGGTTTAAAAACATTTAGTTCAAAATGACCTTGCATTCCACCAACATTAACAGCAACATCGTTACCAATAACTTGAGCACAAACCATAGTTAAGGCTTCACACTGTGTAGGGTTTACTTTCCCTGGCATAATTGAACTTCCTGGTTCGTTTGCAGGTATTATTAACTCTCCAAGTCCACTACGAGGCCCTGAAGCTAACATACGTATATCGTTGCCAATTTTATTTAAAGAAACCGCTAATTGCTTTAAAGCACCATGTGTTTCTACTAAAGCATCATGAGCGGCTAAGGCTTCAAATTTATTTTTCGCAGATGTAAAAGGTAGTTTAGTGAAATCGGCAATAAATTCAGCTACTCTTTTGGCGTAACCGTTGGGCGTATTTAATCCCGTACCTACAGCAGTTCCTCCTAAAGCCAATTCTCCTAAATGGGGTAATGTATTTTCTAAAGCAGTTAACCCATGATCTAACTGAGAAACATAGCCTGATAATTCTTGACCGATGGTTAGTGGCGTAGCATCCATAAAATGCGTACGTCCAATTTTTACGACATCTTTAAAATCTATTGATTTTTTGTGAAGCGTATTTCTCAATTTTGTAATACCTGGTATCGTAACTTCAACCACTTTTTTGTAACAAGCAATGTGCATTCCCGTAGGAAAAGTATCGTTCGAAGACTGAGATTTATTTACATCGTCATTAGGTTGAATGGTTTTATCACCTTCTCCTATAACGTTTCCTGCTAATTGGTGCGCGCGATTGGCAACTACCTCGTTAACATTCATATTACTTTGCGTACCTGAACCTGTTTGCCAAACCACTAACGGAAATTGGTCGTCGTGTTTTCCTTCTAAAATTTCATCGCAAACAGCTGCAATTAAATTTCTTTTTTCAACATCTAAAACACCAAGTTCGCTGTTGGTATAAGCAGCTGCTTTTTTTAGATAAGCAAATCCATAAACGATTTCTAATGGCATAGAAGCCGATGGACCTATTTTGAAATTATTTATAGAACGTTGTGTTTGTGCCCCCCATAACTTATCGGCAGGCACTTGTACCTCACCCATAGTGTCTTTTTCTATTCTATATTCCATGTTTTATTTTGAATAAATATAAAAGCTAAATTACCACAACGCAGCATGATAAACAACTTGAAATATCATCAAAAAATGCTTATGTATTTTTGGAGAAGTTTATACTATGAACGGCTACAATTGCCGCTGTTTCAGTACGCAGTCTGGTTTCACCCAATGAAATTGGAAGAAAATTCTTACTTAAAGCCCCTTCAATTTCTTGGGTAGAAAAATCGCCTTCAGGTCCAATTAAAACAGTACAGCTGTTAGTAGATGATTCTTCTAAGCGCTTTTTTAAAGAAATTTTTTCTTGGTCGTTTTGATCTTGTTCATCGTGATCGTTGTCATTGTGATCGTTGTTATTTTGATCTTCGCAATGCGCTATAAATAAATCGCCCTCAAATTTTTGTTCTAAAAATGCTTTTAGTGTCACAGCGTCGTTTAAAATAGGAAAATGAAATTGTAAAGATTGTTTGGCAGCACTTTGAATAATTTTTTCAAAACGCTCTTTTTTTATCATTTTTCGTTCGCTATGATCGCAAATTATAGGAGTTATTTGTGTTATTCCAATTTCAGTAGCCTTTTCTAAAAACCATTCATACCGATCATTCATTTTTGTTGGCGCAACTGCCAAATGAATGTTTAGTTTGTTAGCCTCGTTATAAGTCGCCGTTTTGACTTCTGAAATACACTTATTGGGTGTTGCAAGTGTTATTTTTACTTCGAAAAGCCAACCTTTTCCGTTAGTGATATGTAAAAGATCACCTTCTTTTTTACGAAGTACTTTGGCTATATGTTTGCTTTCTTCTCTAGAAAACGAGTGAGTGTTACTATCGTTAGTTATGTTAGAATCAAAAAAAAGTTGCATACGCTAAAAATGTGTTCTTGCTGCTGCGGTTATGCTAAGATCAGCAAAATCTTTGTTCAAATATTTATAGTAAGCGGTAATACCAATCATTGCAGCATTGTCAGTAGTATATTCAAATTTGGGGACATAAACATTCCATTGATAGCGGTTTTGACTATCGAATAACATTTCACGAATTCCCGAATTAGCGGAAACTCCTCCGCCTACCGCAATGGTTTTAATGCCTGATTCTTTAACTGCTTTTCTAATTTTATCTTTCAGAATTTCTACTAATGTATATTGAATAGAGGCACAAATGTCATGTAGATTTTCTTGAATGAAATTGGGGTTTTCTTTAGTTTGTTTTTGAATAAAATACAGCACCGCAGTTTTAAATCCGCTAAAGCTGAAATTCAATCCTTTAACATTCGGTTTAGAAAAAGGAAAAGCTTTTGGATTCCCTTCTTTCGCATATTTATCAATTAAGGGACCACCAGGATAGGGAAGTCCTAGAGTTTTTGCGCTTTTGTCGAAAGCTTCTCCAATAGCATCGTCGATAGTTTCTCCAATAATTTCCATTTCAAAATGATTGGTCACTTTTACAATTTGTGTGTGACCACCACTAATGGTGATTCCTAGAAAAGGAAATTTTAATTCTTTTTCTTGATCGTTTTTAATGAAGTGCGCCAATAAATGCCCTTGCATATGATTAACAGCAATTAGCGGTATTCCTAAGCCTAAGGCCAAAGATTTTGCAAATGAAACGCCTACTAAAAGTGAACCCATTAATCCAGGGCCTTTAGTAAAGGCAATAGCGCTTAATTCTTCTTTAGTAATTTCTGCTTTTTTTAGCGCGGTATCAATAACTGGTACTATATTTTGTTGATGGGCTCTTGATGCCAATTCGGGTACTACACCACCATAGGCTTCATGTATTTTTTGGGTTGCAACAACGTTAGATAAAACGTAGTCATTTTCCAAAACAGCAGCTGCGGTATCATCGCAACTTGATTCAATAGCTAGAATATAGATTTTTTCCTTACTCATCCCTCTTAATTGGGCATAGAAATTGTTAATATTGCTACAAAGTTAAGGTAAAATAAGTGACTCGAAAATTAATCAACATACTGTTTAGATCATTAGCCGTGATCATTATGCTTATTGCGGTAATGTTGATTTTACTTTCAGTACCTGTTGTCCAAAATTATTTGGCACAAAAGACTACGCAATATCTAGAAAAAACTTATGGTGTTGCTATTGATATTCAAGCGGTAAGGCTAGGTGTAACGGGTGATGTAAGCTTGAAAAATGTTTTTGTAAAAGACCACCATAATGACACCTTAATTTTAGCAAAAGAAATAAGCACTACATTAAAAAGTACACAGCAAATTCTCAAAGGAAATACCAACTTACAACAGGTAAATCTAAAGGAAGCCTATGTGAGAATGGTAACTTATCCAGAAGATGATAAAGATAATATGCGTGTATTTTTTGCGCGCTTTGCTAAGCAAAAGCCCCAAAAAGCAACGTCTTTCACCTTGCATGTAGATCGCGTTAATCTTGAAAATTGCACGTATTCTTATACCAATTCTTCTATACAAAAAGAACCCATTGTTAACTTAAAACAAATTGAGCTTAGTGCATCTCAGTTAGATTATAGAAATAAAGAATTTAAAATTACAGCTCAAAATGGAGCGTTAATCTATAATGACGGCATAGAAATTAATCAATTCTCCACCGCTTTTAAGTTTGTTAGTGAAAGGCTTGACTTCGATGATATTATATTGAAGACTAAAGAAAAAAGTGATCTTCAAGGAAATTTAATTTTTCGATATGAATCAGGTGATTTTAGTGATTTTAATAATTGCGTAACGCTAACTTCTAAAATTAAAGAAAGTGCTGTTGCTAGTAATGATTTAAAATACTTCTATAACGAATTCGGATCTCGTGAAATGTTTTATATAACAACCGATTTCTACGGAACTTTAAATGACTTTCAATTATATAATTTAAAACTTGAAGGTCTAGGGAATTCTAATATTGTCGGTGACATGTCTTTTCAAGGAGCACGATCAAAGCAACTGAAACAGGATTTTAGTTACGAAGGAAATTTGAAAAAATTACAAACTACTAAGGAAGATCTTGAGCGCCTATTACCAAGCTTAATCAAAAATAAACTTCCAGCACAATTAAGCGAATTAGGTGCGATAAAATATAAAG
>JAHDEF010000088.1 GCA_020628975.1 Aquimarina sp.
GACAGATCAAAAGGCGGTGCCTATGAAGATTTGGCGAAAGCTGTTGCTGAAGCCACCGGAGCATTGTACCAAAAAAATGGCGGATCTCCCGTAAGCTTAATTGCAAATACCGTTTCAAAAGCCGTAAAATCAGTTAAACCAAAAACACGTTATTTGGTGGGTAAATTTGCTAAACCCTTAGTATTTATAAGAACTTATTTGGGTGATCGTATTTACGACAAAGCTGTTATGTTACAAATCAATCAGATTATTAAAAAAAGTAAATCTTAATTGTTCAGAAAATAACTTCATGAACACCCTTTGACTATCGCTCAGGGTTCGTTAAGAAACGAATGCCGAGCGATAACTAAGGTTTTTGCCTTTCAATATTAAACTAAAACCTCTTGACGAAGTTCTTTAGCTATAGTGACTAACTTTTTTAAAGCTGCTTTAGTTTCTGGCCAATTTCTAGTTTTTAAGCCACAATCAGGATTAATCCACAAATTCTCGTTAGGAATTAATGTTCCTGCTTTTTCAATAAGTAATTTCATTTCTAATGCTGAAGGAATTCTCGGAGAATGAATGTCATAAACTCCAGGACCTATTTCATTAGGGTATTTGAAATCCGAAAATGCTTCTAACAGTTCCATTTCTGATCTGGAAGTTTCGATCGTAATGACATCTGCATCCATTTCGGCAATACTTTCTATAATAGTGTTAAATTCAGAATAACACATATGTGTATGAATTTGTGTTTCATCTGCTACACTACTTGCTGAAATTCTGAATGCTTCTGCTGCTTTTTCTAAATACTTTTTCCAATTTTTCTTACGTAAGGGTAATCCTTCTCGAAAAGCAGGTTCGTCTATTTGAATTACTTTAATGCTATTACCTTCTAAATCACTTACCTCATCGCGTATCGCTAACGCAATTTGTTTAGTTGTCAATTCTCTCGGCTGATCGTTTCGCACAAAAGACCATTGCAAAATGGTGACAGGCCCCGTTAACATTCCTTTTACCAGCTTTGTAGTCAAACTTTGTGCAAAATTCGTCCAATCTACGGTCATTGCAGTAGGTCGAAAAACATCTCCATAAATAATTGGTGGTTTCACACAACGAGTTCCATAGCTTTGTACCCACCCAAAATTGGTAAATACAAATCCTTCTAATTGCTCTCCAAAATATTCGACCATATCGTTACGCTCAAATTCTCCATGTACCAAAACATCTAAACCAATTTCTTCTTGAAAACGAATACTTTCTTTGATTTCTTGTTTTATAAAATCTTCATATTGTGCCTTACTCACTAAGCCTTTTTTATGTTTAGAACGCCAAGAACGCACCTCTTTGGTTTGAGGAAATGAACCTATGGTAGTGGTTGGAAAAAGGGGTAACTGTAATTCGGCTCGCTGTAACTTTTGACGCTTTATAAATACGTTTTTTCGCTCGCTATCTTCAACTGTTAAGCGTGCAACTCGTTCCTTAACGGCTTTATTATGAATCCATTCTGACACCTTTTTATCATTAAATACTTTAATATTGTCACTGAGTTTTCCTTTTACTTTGATGTCTTGTGGATTAGTATAAATAGATTTTAAATCAGCAAGTTCCCCTGTTTTTTGCTTTGTAAACGCCAACCAAGAAAGTACTGTTTCTGGTAATTTTTTTGAATCTTTTTCTAAATCTAAATCATAAGGAGTATGCAATAACGAGCATGAAGTACTTATCCAAATACGTTCTTCACCTAATTTTTCTTTTGCTTTATTAAGCTTCGCAATACTTTTTTCATAATCATTTTTCCAAATATTTCTTCCTTCTATGACTCCTAAAGAAAGTATGACATCATTTTTCAAGTTGCTGTTTAGAACTCGATCAAGCTCATCGCTAGCACATAAGTCTAAATGCAAAACTTTAATTGGTAATGAAGTTACCGTAGGCAGGTTATCTAAATAAGCTCCAAAATAAGAGGCTAATACTATTTTTAGTTGAGGGAATTTTTCTGCTAATAAAAAATAAGTTTGCGTGATCGCCTTTTTTTCTTCGGGTTGTAAATCTAATGCCAAGCAAGGTTCATCAAATTGAATGTATGACGCCCCACTGTACAATAATCCTGTAATAATCTGTTGATAAACAGGCAGCAATCTATCTAATAATGATATACGATGAAAACCTGCTTCTTTTTCTTTACCTAATAACAAAAAGCTTACTGGACCTAAAAGAACTGGAGTAGTATCGACTCCTAAGGACTTCGCTTCATTGTATTCATCAATAATTTTTTCTGAAAACCAAGAGAAAGTTTGATCTTTATCAAATTCGGGTACGATATAATGATAATTGGTATTGAACCATTTGGTCATTTCCATTGCTGTGACATCGACACCTTCTTTTTGAGCTCCTCTTGCCATAGCAAAATAAAGATCAAAGTAATTTTCTTTTAATGCCTTATACCGCTTCGGAATACATCCTAAGGTTAATGACATATCTAATACTTGATCATAAAAAGAAAAATCATTGGAGGGAATAAAATCGATTTCTTGTTTATGCAACAACTGCCAGTTTTCTTTTCTGATTGTGGCACCAACAGCTTTAACCTCGTCAATAGTTGTATTTCCCTTCCAGTAAGATTCCAAGGCTTTTTTGAGTTCTCTTTTACGTCCTATTCTGGGTAACCCTAGTACTTTAGTTTTCATTTTTTGCTTAGTTATAAATTCTAAGTAAAATTCCAAATACTTATTATATTTTCCATTTTAACCACTTAAAACAGATTAAAAATCTTAATTTTAATTTTATCAAGAATTTATTCCTTTTTAAATAATTCTAAATTCGACTTTCAGAAAATTATTCTAGCATGACTTTAGACACCATTGATCTCCGAATACTGAATTTACTTCAACTAAATGCTAAATTCACGAATAAGGATATTGCACAAAAAGTAAATCTATCTCCTACTCCTGTTTTCGAACGGATTAAAAAACTAGAAAAACTAGGATTTATAGAAAAATATGTAGCCATTTTAAATGCCGACCTCTTAGGGAAATCACTTACCGTATTTTGTAATATCACCTTGAAAGCGCATACCAAAGAAATCGGAAATCAATTTGTAAAGGATATTAAATCCTTAACTGAAGTTACTGAATGTTATAATATTTCGGGTGACTATGATTTTTTATTAAAAATTCAAGTTGCCGATATGAAGGCATATCAAAATTTTGTTTTGAATCGTCTTGGTGAAATTCAAAATATAGGAAGTGCTCATAGTACATTTGTGATGGGAACGATTAAGCAATCGTACCAGTTACCTATTATTTAATTCCACATAATATGCGTTACAAATTAAAGCTTTAGCATGAAAATTAATATTGATTTTTTAAACACACTCTTAATACTGATTGCGTTATTGTTGGCTTTTATATTTCCTGTAGAAGTTTTCTTAATTGCCTATGCTACACTTGGCCCGCTTCATTATTTGACAGAAATCAAATGGCTAAAAAGTCAAGATTATTTTATTAAGAATAATCGTTATTGGATTTATTTGGTGCTATTTTTCTGTTTTATTTTTTGCCTACCCTATCTATTTTCTCTTTCTGAATTAATACCAAATGTAGACCTCCACTTTTTCGATACATGGAGCTCTCGAGGGAAAAGTTATATTAATTGGGTATCATTGCTTTTGCTGTACTACTGGTCCAGAATAAACTTTACAGGACATTCATTATTGCAGGAGGTATTGTTTTTTCTATAATTCTAAATTTACTTTCTTCATCATATAATCTTTGGGTTGGTGTTTTTTTACCTACGCTAATACATGTTTATCTCTTCACCGTATTTTTTATGCTTTACGGTACTTTAAAAAACAATAGTAAAGCAGGTTGGTTTAATATAGTATTATTGCTATTGATTCCAGTTGTAGTTTGGATAACACCTGTAAATCCAGTAGGTTTTTTATCTTCCGAAAAGGTAAAAGCAATTTTCACACAAAATAGCTTTCACTATTTAAATGTTCATTTAGGACAATTACTAGGAATTAAAAATCAGTCTAAATTTTTCTTTTACGAAGTCATCGATTTTAAACTTCAAATTTTTATTGCCTTCGCTTATTGTTACCATTACCTCAACTGGTTTTCTAAAACTGCTATAATTGGCTGGCACAAAAACCTAACTACTCGGAGTGCTTTTTTAATTATAATACTATGGATAGTATTCATATCATTATACGCTATTGACTATCAACTAGGGTTTACAGTATCTCTATTTATTAGTGTTTTGCATGTTATTTTGGAATTCCCAGTGAATATTTTATCTATAAAAGAAGTCAGCAAACGGACATTAATGATATTTACCAAATAGTTTTGAGGCTTCATTATAAGTAGATTCAAAACGAAATACATCGATATTATGATCGGTATTTTGAGTAGTAAAATAAGATAATATTTTTTCAGTAGGCATATTTCCTACTAACGCGTCTTTTGCCATTGGGCAGCCTCCAAAACCTTGGATGGCACCATCAAAACGACGACAACCCGCTTTATAAGCGGCATCAATTTTCTCTAACCAAGTAGTGGGGTTAGTATGCAAATGCGCTCCGAAAGTTACATTCGGATATTTTGGGATCAATGTTTCAAACAAATGCGTTATGGTTTCTGGTGTAGAAGTGCCAACGGTATCGCTCAGTGAAATAATATGAACGCCCATATCAACTAATCGTTGAACCCAATGACTAACGATGGTAGGATTCCAAGGTTCTCCATAAGGATTTCCAAATCCCATACTGATGTAAACAACTAGCTGCTTTTTGGCTGCTGCTGTAATCGAAATAATTTCTTTAAGCGTCTCTTCTGATTCTGCTATGGTTTTGTGTGTATTTCGCATTTGGAAGGTTTCCGAAATTGAAAATGGGTAGCCTAAATAATCTACTTTCTCTTCAATAGCTGCAGCTTTGGCTCCACGAACATTCGCAATAATTGTAAGTAATTTTGTAGCTGTTCTCGACAAATTAATTTTCGATAAAACTGCTGAAGTATCGGCCATTTGAGGAATGGCTTTAGGAGAAACAAAACTTCCGATATCTAATGTATGGAAACCACATTCTACCAACATCTGTAAATACCTTACTTTTTCTGCTGTAGGAATAAATGATTTAATCCCCTGCATGGCGTCGCGAGGACATTCGATGAGCTCTATTTTTGGTTTATCGTTTATAATCCTTAAGTTTTGGATTTTTAGGTATCAGTTATAGGTTGTTAGTTGTTGGTTGTTGGTATTTAAAATAATTATGAACTGTTAACTGCTAAACTGCCAACTGCTAACTGCCAACTGCCAACTGCCAACTGCCAACTGCTAACTGCTAACTGCTAACTGCTAACTGCTAACTAATTTCTAAAATCCTAAAATTAACTTAGAAATATAGAAAAATAAAAAGATTCCGAATATATCATTACTTGTTGTTATAAAAGGCCCTGTGGCAATGGCTGGATCAATACCTCTTTTATCTAAAATTATCGGCACAAAAGTACCAATAAGCGCTGCAAAAATAATGACCAATAACATCGATAAAGCTATGGTAAATGTTACTAATGGAGGTTGCCCAACAACAAATCCAAAAACAATAACTAATACGCCTAATGCCATTCCATTTATAAGGCTTAAACCTATTTCCTTCAATAGTCTGTCCCACAAACTACCTTTTACATTATCATTGGCCAAACCTTGCACAATAATTGCGCTTGATTGCACCCCAACATTTCCTGCCATAGCTGCAATTAAGGGCGTAAAAAAGAAAAGAATCGGAAACTTCTGTAGTGCTTCTTCAAAGCCTTGCATAATATACACACTTCCCAAACCTCCAAAAAGTCCTAATACCAACCAAGGTAAACGTGCTTTTACCAATTCTAGTACTCCGTCATCAGCTTCTACGTCACCCGAAATACCCGCTGCCATTTGGTAATCTTTTTCAGCTTCGTCTTTAATATAATCGACAATATCGTCAATAGTAATACGCCCCATTAGCCTGCCTATTTCATCAACTACAGGTATAGCCTCTAGGTCGTATTTCTGCATAACCCTAGCTACGTCATCAGAAGTTGTATTTACCGTAACATAATCTACTTTGGGTATATAGATTTTGCTGATGTTAAAATTTTGCGGAGCTACCATTAAATCCCTTAGCGATAACCTTCCTTTTAACTTTCCAGCATCATCAATAACATAAATAGAATGTACTCGTTTTACGTTTTCTGCCTGTAATTTTATTTCTTTAATACAGTCAGGTACACTCCAATTTTCATTGACTTGTACCAATTCTTTCGCCATAAGCCCCCCTGCACTATCGTCATCGTAACGTAAAAGATCGACAATTTTTTCGGCGTGCGATTCATCCTCAATTTCTAATATTACATCCTCTGCCTTTTCTTTCGGAAGCTCATTAATAATATCAGCCGCATCATCAGTATCTAATTCTTCAATTTCTTCAGCAATTTCCTTGGCAGAAAGGTTTTTTAAAATATCTTCTCGAGAATCTTCTTCAAGTTCCATTAAGGCGTCTGAAGTTTTTTCTGAATCTAATATTTTGACGAGGTAGGTAGCTTCTGTAGTATTTAATTTTTCTAACACTTCTGCGATATCCGCAAAGTGAAGCTCGTTTAACAACCCAATTATAGCATCGTCTTTTTCTTGTTCTATGAGATTTTTGATCTCTTCGGTAAGTTCTTTAGTAAGTTCAAATGCCATAAATCTTCCATTTATCGGGGTGAAGTAAGATTTTGATTTTTAAGGCATGCCTTTTAGGTAATATACCTTTTTGGCGCTGCCGATAAAGCGACAAAGATAAAAAACCGTAAGGTCTCTATTCCTACCATTACGGTTGTTATTCAAAATTTAATTTGGGATGCAATTATACATTTAAAATTTCTGCTCTGAAATATAATCGCACAGCACAAATTTCACCCAT
>JAHDEF010000089.1 GCA_020628975.1 Aquimarina sp.
TAGCTCTTTAAGCTTATATCATTATTTACAGTAACTAGGTCGTCTAGAAAGCTACACTAACTAAGGCTGAGCGATAGTCGAAGCCTGTGAAAAGGCTCGTAATCTAATTTATATTTCTATTCTGACTAACGTACGTTTAAAAGTTAATTTACTTTTTAGATAGCCTCTATGTTATACTAAATAAAATACTAAAGTTTGGCTAAGTACCTAACCAAAAAACGCAGGTTCACCAGCAGCCTTTAATAAAGGGGTAACAATATCAGTGCTTTTTCCATCATGTAAGTTTGGTAATGGACTTATTTTATGTGTTACTTTTTTATCTATCACTTTCTTTTTTGAAGTGAGTTTTAAAGCGTCATTACACTCTAAAAGTGTTTTTTGTAGTACAGCATTTCCAGTAGAAAGATTATAATCAATAAGTAACTTGTTAGAACATGGCGTTTCAACTAGTTGTGTGTATCCGATTAATTCAAAATTCTGGTTTTGAAATCTGTATTTATTTTCAGTTTCCCACTTTGAACGGCTTCCCCCAGAATGAAAAACTTTTAAAATTTGGTTGTCGATTACCACATTTCTAAAAGGGTCACCTGATACGCCACCCATTTGACTTTCTAAAATACCCTCATTACTTTTCTTCCAAAGTTTCCAAGAGCTACCTTCTTTTTTGAAAAAATGAATTTCTCGTTCAATTCCATTTTTACTTGATCGATCGGTGTTGTAAACTACTACCTTTTCTTCAATTCCATCATTATCTAAATCACCTAGAGTTTCGGCTAACATTTCTAGCTGGAGTGCTTGCGAAGTATCGATTGTTTCAACATTTTCAGTGCTTTCTATTTCTGATGTATTTTCAATAGCCTCATTTTGAGTTGTTTTTTTACAATGGGTAAATAGTAAACTAATGGCAAAAATTGCGGTTATTTTTTGTAACATAATTTCAGTTTTTATCGTTTGGCTTTTTAAGCTTCTTTTTTATTGAACAAGAAAATATCGTCGCTACCGAGTCCTGTTAATTTTTTTATACTCATATACACATAACGAATAATTCCAAACATAATTAACATTGAGGGAATTACAATGATAGGGTAGCTGTATAAAGTCATTTTTCCTAATTCATCATTAAAAGCTTCGGTACCTGTAGGGCTTTGAACAAAGTATTTGGCTAAAACATAATTCAACACAGCCGATAACATGAAGGAAAGAAATAAGTAAAAGGATGCTTTTTTAATACGGTCTTGCAATTCACTTTGTTGGTTTTCCTCTAAATGTTCATTAATGATAGGTTTATTAAAAATGTCATCGTGATATAAAAATTTAGGTGCTATAGGTACTTTCGTAAAATTGGATGCATATATCACACAGCCTATAATAAAAGGTATAGCTGCTTCTTTAATGGCAATTAAGTCTGTAGATAATTTCATTACCCCTACAATACCCGATAATAAAATACTGACAAAGCCAAGTACGGATATAAAGTTTTTTTCTTTATTGATGATTAAGTCATACAATCCATAAATAAAAGGGAGAGATAATGCGATAATTAAAATATGTACTGCACTTAGGTCTATTCCAATTTTAGCTGCAAGTTTGGCGCCTTTCATCAGAATAATAGCAGGGATTACGATATTTATAAGTAAGTTATTTAGGCCGTTGTCTTTCTTTTTTTGCTTAGTCATAATAATTTGTTGTGAGTTGAGGGCTGTGAGTCGTGAGATTTTTTCTAACAACTCACAACTCATAACGCACAACTACTTTGGTTGCAAAACTACAAAAGGAATAATCATTTCTTCTAAAGAAACCCCACCATGTTGATAGCTTTCTTTGTAATAACTCACGTAATGATTGTAATTGTTAGGGTAGGCGAAAAAATAATCGTCTTTCGCAAAAATGAAAGAACTACTCATATTAATAGCGGGCAACTTTACCGATTTCGGATCTTTAAAAGCTACTACTTCTTTATTTTCAAAAGTCAAACTTTTTCCCGTTTTGTAACGAAGATTCAAGCTAGTGTTTTTATCTCCAATAACTTTCGATGGTCGCCTTACGTTGATAGTACCATGATCTGTAGTAATAATAAGTTTGAAATTTAAGTCATGAGCACGTTGAATAATTTCTAGCAAAGGAGAGTTTTTAAACCAACTTTCGGTTAAAGAACGGTATGACTTATCATTTCCTGCCAACTCTTTAATCACTTCCATTTCCGTTTTCGCATGCGAAAGCATATCAACAAAATTGTAAACCACAACGGTCAAATCATTGTTAATACAGCCTTTAAAATTATCAGCTAATGTACGTCCATTACGTTCGCTAGTAATTTTGTAATACTCAAAAGTTAAATCGCTTCGTAGGCGCTTTAATTGTGCTTTTAAAAATTCACTTTCGTGCATATTCTTCCCTCCCTCATCAGTATCATTTAACCATAGGTCAGGGTGCTGTTTTTCCATGTCTAAAGGCATCAGCCCTGAAAATATAGCATTTCGTGCATATTGTGTTGCAGTAGGTAAAATACTACAATATGGATTTTCTTTTTCTTTCTTGTAAAATTTTGAAATATGTGGTTCAATAATTTTCCATTGATCGTAACGTAAATTATCGATTACAACAAACAGTGTAGGTTGCTCTTTACTTAATTCAGGCAATACACGTTTCTTGAATAATTCGTGAGAAAGCATAGGAGCTTCATCAGGATCTGCAAACCAATCTTGGTAATTTTTATCGATGAATTTGCAAAACTGATTATTAGCTTCTTCTTTTTGTGTTTCCAAAATTTCAAACATACTAGAGTCTTCAATATCTTCAAGCTGAAGTTCCCAATAAATTAAACGCTGATACATTTCTACCCAGTCTTCATACGAATTTACCATGGCCATATCCATGGCAATTTTCCGAAATTCTTGCTGATAGTTAGAAGAAGTTTTTTCGCTTACCAAACGCGAATGATCCAAGTTCTTTTTTATAGAAAGTAAAATTTGATTTGGATTTACAGGTTTAATAAGATAATCCGCAATTTTATTTCCAATCGCCTCCTCCATTATATATTCTTCGTCACTTTTCTTGGCTTTCAATTCATTCAGCGTATCTAAACCTGTAAGTCCTGGCATGTTTTCATCTAAAAAAACAATATCATAATTGTTGTCATCGATTAGTTCGAGGGCTTCAGTTCCACTTAAACAAGGAGTTACCGAATAGTTTTTCTTCTCTAAAAATAAAATATGTGGTTTAAGTAAGTCGATTTCATCATCAACCCATAATATTTTGATATCGCTCATGCGTGTATTGTTAAATAGGTGTAAATAAGTAACGCTAAATCTATCTAAATGTTACCCTATCGCTTGATTGCTTAAGGCTATATTTGTCATGAAAATCTAGCGACTGTAATACAATAGCAATTACAGTTTCGAAGATCATGACTTATGGAAACCAGAAACAAGCTTAAAATTCTTAATGATCCAATTTACGGATTTATCACTATACCAAATGAACTTATTTTTGACTTAATCGAACATAAGTACTTTCAGCGTTTACGGCGAATCACCCAAATGGGGATGTCGTATATGGTTTATCCTGGGGCGCATCATACTAGGTTTCATCACGCTATCGGGTGTATGCATTTGATGCAGCAAGCCGTAAGAGTGTTACGTTTTAAAGGAGTACATATTTCTGAAGAAGAAGAAGAAGCTGTATTGGTAGCCATATTGTTGCATGATATTGGGCATGGGCCATTTTCGCATGCTATGGAACATAGTATCGTTGATGGGGTAAGTCACGAGTCAATTTCATTGCAATTTATGGAAGCTATTAATAAAGAATTTAATGGCCGACTTTCATTAGCGATTCAAATTTTTAAAGGAGAATATTCGCGAGCATTTTTACATCAGTTGATTTCGAGCCAACTTGATATGGATCGTTTAGATTATTTGAAAAGAGATAGTTTCTACACAGGTGTAGCCGAAGGAAATGTAAATAGCGAGCGATTGATTACCATGTTAAATGTATTAAATGATCAATTGGTAGTTGAGGAAAAAGGTATTTATTCAGTAGAAAAATTTCTGCTGTCTAGGCGTTTAATGTATTGGCAAGTATATTTACATAAAACTAGCTTAGTTGCCGAAAATTTATTAATAAGAACTTTAAAAAGAGCCAAGTATTTGGTTAGTATTGGAGAAAAATTACCAGCTACAAGTCCTTTGAATTTCTTCCTGAAAAATAAAATTAACGCACAGTCTTTTACCGATACTATTTTAAAACGATTTGCCCATTTAGATGATTACGATATTGTTTCGTCTATTAAAGAATGGATAGGTGTTGAGGACAAAGTGCTTAGTGAACTTTCTAAAATGATTATTAATCGCGACCTGTTGAAGATTGAAATGTCAAATAATGCTTTTACGCTGAATGATCAAAAAAGTCATATTCAAAAGGTATCTCAAAAATTAAAAATTACGGAAGAAGAGGCTAGCTATTTTGTTTTTGCTGGCTCGGTGCATAATCAAGCCTATAATATTCAAAAACAGAATGTTCAGATTCAATTCAAAAATGGAGAGGTTAAGGATATTGCGAGTGCTAGCGATCAAGCAAATATTCAAGCCTTATCTAATAAAGTGACGAAATATTTTATGTGTTACCCAAAAGTAAAGTAATTCAATCAAGGGCGATAAGTTTGTGGGTGAAATCGTATTGCTATAAAAGTTAGTATAATCAAAATCTAATCCGCGTACATAGGATATTTTCCGCTCTAGGGTTTAAGCAAATGAGTAAGTAATTTCAGTAAGTTTTAAATAATTCTTACTTCGTTTTGATAAGCAATAGTACAGGAATTATATGTCCTAATTGCTTTTAGCTTAAACCCATGTTAAATTATAAGATCATTTTCATATTTTTGCTTCGATGAAATTTACAGCAAATCAAATAGCAGGTATTTTAGAAGGTACTGTAGAAGGGAATTCTGAAACCGAAGTTCATAAACTCGCAAAAATTGAAGAAGGCACCAGTGGCGCTTTGACTTTTTTAGCAAATCCTAAGTATACCCAATACATCTATACTACCGAAGCGTCTATAGTTATTGTAAACAATAATTTTGAAGCAGAACAGCCTGTAAATGCTACATTAATTCGTGTTGAAGACGCCTACAAGTCTTTTTCGAAGCTTTTGGAATATTATAATATGATAAAGCTAAATAAAGAAGGAGTTGAACAACCAAGCTTTATAGCATCCAGTGCTTCGTATGGGGAAAAGGTTTACATAGGGGCATTTACTTACATTGCAGAAGGTGTTAAGATAGGAAATAACGTAAAAATTTTTCCTAACGCATACGTTGGTGAAAATGTAACCATTGGTAATGACGTGGTTATTTTTGCTGGGGCAAAAGTATATAGCGATTGTGTAATTAGTGATCGTTGTGTAATACACAGTGGTGCAATTGTTGGTGCCGATGGTTTTGGATTTACGCCTAATGAAAAAGGAGAATATCAAAAAGTACCTCAAATAGGTAATGTTATTATCGAAGAAGATGTAGATGTTGGGGCTGGTACTACTATTGATAGAGCCACGCTGGGTTCGACGATTATAAGAAAGGGCGTAAAATTAGATAATCAAATACAAATTGCACACAATGTAGAAATTGGTGCCCATACAGCCATAGCAGCACAAACAGGTGTTGCAGGTTCTACAAAAATAGGGAAGCATTGCTTAATAGGTGGTCAAGTAGGTGTTGCAGGTCATTTGAATATTGGGGATCGAGTAAAAATACAAGCGCAATCAGGTATTGGTAGAAATATAAAAGATGGGGAAGCCATTCAAGGTTCGCCAGCATTTGGATATACCGATTGGAATAAATCGTATGTTCACTTTAAGAACTTACCAAAAATTGTAAATAGAATTAACACACTAGAAAAGCAAATAAATAGTTAGTACTGTGAAACAAAAAACTATTCAAAAAGAAATTACCTTAACAGGGGTAGGTTTACATACGGGTAATGATGTAACCTTAACTTTTAAACCAGCACCAGAAAATCACGGATTTAAATTTAAGCGTACCGATTTGGAAGGAGCGCCAGAAATTGAAGCCAGTGCAGCCTACGTAACAAGTACTCAGCGTGGTACTAATATGGAAAAGAATGGTGTTGCCATTCAAACTTCTGAACACGTTTTAGCAGCCTGTGTAGGTTTAGGGATCGATAATATTCTAATTGAACTAAACGCACCTGAACCTCCAATAATGGATGGTTCAAGTAAGTTTTTTGTAGAAGCATTGGAAGCTGCAGGAATCGAAGAGCAAAATGAGGAAGTAGATGAGTACATTGTAACTGAGCCTATTTCTTTTAAAGATGAGAAAACAGGTAGCGAAATACTAGTAATACCATCAGATAGTTATCAGGTAACCGCTATGGTTGATTTTGAAACTAAAGTGTTAGGTACTCAAAACGCAACTTTAGAAAATTTAAGTGACTTCAAAAAGGAAATTTCTGAAGCCCGTACATTTAGTTTCCTTCATGAACTAGAGGCTTTGTTGTCACATGGTCTTATTAAAGGAGGTGATTTAAATAATGCCATAGTTTATGTTGATAAAGAAATCAGCGAGGAAACTATGCAAGCGCTTAAAAAAGCTTTTAATAAATCAGATATAAAAGTAAAGCCAAACGGTATTCTCGATAATTTGACCTTACACTATCCTAATGAGGCAGCTCGTCATAAATTGCTTGATATCATTGGAGATTTAGCGCTTATAGGTACAAAAATAAGAGGTAGAGTTATTGCAACAAAACCTGGTCATTTTGTAAATACAGAGTTTGCTAAAACAATGCAACAACGTATCAAAAAGGAAAAGCGTAATTATGTGCCTAAGTTTGATTTGTCACAAAAGCCATTGATGGATATCCATCAAATTATG
>JAHDEF010000090.1 GCA_020628975.1 Aquimarina sp.
TTCCTAGTCAACTGCTTTAAATTAATCCAAACTAAGCTTAATATCACAGGAAAGAAAGCAGGGATATATCCTTGTGTTTTTGAAACACCGATAAAAATGGCAATTCCAATACAACCCAAAAGTAATAAGGCTAATATTCTATGGAATTTTTTCCATTGTGTAAAACACAAGCCAAAACTTAAAAGGTATAAAGGGTTACACCATAGTAAATTGTAGTTGGCTTGCACTTCAGGGTGTTCCGAAATAAAATTTAGCCCTAATGCAAAAAGTCCAGTTAAACCAATGATTAGTGTAAAGGTTTGTATAATGTATTTTGATCGTCCCAATACCATAATCACGAATACTAAACTGAAAACCACAAAAGGCGTTATTTTCCATTTGGAAGAAATAGTTGGGGATATATTTTCAAAAACAGCTTGCTGTTTTTCTGCTAAAGTCCTTCCATCGATGGTTGCTTTAGTAACTTCTTCCGATAGAAAATCGGGCAGAAACATAAGCTCCCACGTATCAATATTGTAATCAATTTTGCTACCTAATAAAAGGTTTGCTCCAAATTTATACCAAGGGGTAGGCTGCATATATTCATTAATATACGAACGAAAAGTGCGATTGGTAGGTTCTTTTGAATATGTTGTGTTTTCGAAACTAGTAAGTAATAAATCTCTCACTTTAGTACTGCAATTATTCTTCAAAAAACCATAACGATAATATCGATTTTCGGGGCGATAGTTTACTTGCAATAAATGGAGTAATTTTTTGCGTTGCTGCGGGGTAAGGTGCAATTCTTGTTCATAGACTTGCCTATTCTCGTTAAAATAACTTCTTATAGCTTGGTCAAATTCCTGAATACCTAGTTTGTATTGAGCGCTTCCTTTAGCAAATTTTAATAAAAAATAAGGAGTGTCAAAATCAAAAACGCCATAGTTGTACACCCAATCCGTTTGATAAATAGGATCCTGAACGCGAATAGCTGTGTGGCCAAATATAGTGTGCGATTGATCGCCAACTTCATAAGTTAATAAAGAAATTTTTGGCGCTTCAGCGGCACTTCCTAAATAAAAACTCAACGTAAAGAAGAGAATACTTAATAAACTTTTCAGTAATGGAGAATGGAATATGTACGTCACTTAACACTTATCTTTGTAACAAATTTAATTAGAAAAAATAGCAGTTGAGGTACTTTATAGAACTTTCATATAATGGAACGGCATTTCATGGTTGGCAAATACAGCCAAATGCGAATTCTGTTCAAGAAACCATTGAAAAAGCATTGTCGTTATTACTTCGTGAAACTATACAAATAGTTGGTGCAGGTCGAACTGACACTGGGGTTCATGCCAAATTTATGATAGCTCATTTTGATACGGATGTTACATTTTCAACAGATAATTTACAGTATAAACTAAATTCATTACTGAAAGCACCAATAGCTATTTATAGCATATACAATGTTAAGGAAGATGCCCATGCTCGATTTAGTGCCGAAAAAAGAGCCTACGAATATCGAGTAATTACGCGTAAAAATCCATTTGAAATCAACAGTGCCTATTTAGTAAAACAACTTATTGATATCGATAAAATGAATCGCGCAGCAGCGTTACTATTTAATTATAAAAACTTTAAGTGTTTTAGTAAAAGTAATACAGATGTAAAGACTTATAATTGTGACTTATTTCGGGCAGAATGGATTCAAGAATCAGAACATTTGCTGGTATTTCATATTGCAGCAAATCGATTTTTGAGAAATATGGTGCGTGCCATTGTTGGTACGCTTTTAGAAGTTGGAATTGGTAAATTAGAAGTCGAAGCTATTGATCGTATTTTAAAATCAGAAAACAGAAGCGAAGCAGGTTATTCGGTACCGGCTAAAGGTTTATATCTTACCGAAGTTACCTATCCTGAAAACATCTTTATAGATGAGTGAAAAAAAGAGAAATCCATATGATTTAAGTATACTACGTGAATTGCTAGTATACGCAAGAGGCTACAAATTAATATTTGCCTTGTGTAGTGTAGCGGCTGTGTTTTATGCTGGTTTTGTAGTGGCTAGGCCTTACTTTTTGCAATACGCAATTGATAATGGAATTTCTACTAAAAATTTCGAAAATCTAAAATTTTATATCATTCTGATGTTTGTAATACTTCTTTTTGAAGTCATTACGCAATTTACGTATATCTATTTTTCCAATTGGTTAGGCTTGTATGTAGTGAAAGATATTCGGGTCAAATTATTTAAAAAAATCATAGGATTTAAAAAACAGTATTTTGATACAAATGCGATAGGAAAGTTAGTAACCAGAGCCGTAAATGATATGGATCGTATAGCCGATGTGTTCAGTCAGGGGCTATTTATGATTATTGCTGATGTACTAAAAATGGCGGCTATTTTTGGGTTTATGGTATATAAGAGCTGGCAGTTATCGCTAATTGTTTTAGCAGTTTTACCTATAATCGTTATTGCTACAAGAATTTTTCATTTTAAGATGAAAGCGGCTTTCGAGCAAGTACGCGCAGAAGTTTCTAATTTAAATACGTTTGTACAAGAACATCTTTCAGGGATGAAAATTGTACAAATGTTTGCTCAAGAAGATCGCGAGTTTGAAAAATTTAAAAAGATTAATGAAAAACACAAACAAGGCTGGATAAAAACCGTATGGTACAATTCTATTTTCTTTCCAATTGCTGAACTTTTAAGCTCTGTTGCTATAGGTTGTTTGGTTTGGTATGGCGGGTTAAAAACGCTTGAAAGTGAGGTGTTCACATTTGGATTAGTGGTTATGTATATTGAATTGACTAATATGCTATTTCGGCCTTTGCGTCAAATTGCCGATAAATTTAATACGCTTCAAATGGGTATGGTTGCAGCACAAAGAGTATTACATATTCTAAAAGAAGATCATCAAATAGAAGAAAATATTACAGTAAGCTTAAAAGAAGTACAAGGAAATATAACCTTTGAAAATGTCAAATTCAGTTACATAGCAGATGAATTGGTGTTACGCGATGTTTCATTTAGTGTCAAATCAGGACAAACAGTTGCTATTGTAGGAGCTACAGGTGCTGGAAAATCAACTATAATTAATCTGCTAGGGCGTTTTTATGATATTGATTCTGGAAAAATAGGTATAGATAATGTTGATATTACAGCTCTTTCTTTGAATGAATTAAGAAATCATATTTCAATAGTACTGCAAGATGTTTTTCTATTTGCTGATAGTATATTTAATAATATTACGCTAGGCGACCCTAATATTACTGAAAAAGAAGTTATAGAAGCGGCAAAGAATATTGGTATTCACGAATTTATAGCCAGTCTTCCTAACGGCTACCATTATAATGTAAAAGAACGTGGCGCCATGTTGTCTTCTGGGCAACGTCAATTAATTGCCTTTCTAAGGGCTTATATGGCTAAACCTAAAATATTAGTTTTAGATGAAGCAACTTCTTCGGTAGATGTACATAGCGAACAACTCATTCAGAAAGCTACAGAAAAAATAACAGAAGGGCGAACTTCTATTATTATAGCGCATCGCTTAGCCACTATTAAAAGTGCCGATTTAATTTTAGTTATGGACAAAGGAAAAGTTGTAGAGCAGGGCAATCATAATGAATTACTAAAAAAACAAGAAGGGTATTATAGAAATTTATATGAAGTACAATTTGGCGAAGCGGTAGAGGGTTAATTTTAACAGAACCTGTAATCGCTTTTTTTGCCTTTAACCCAAAAGCATTATATTTGCATCCACGTTTATTTAACATACTGTTTGTTATCAAGAAAGGTTTAGGGAATAGACCCATTAAGGCCTTAGCAACCCTCTAGTTTTATTAAAAACAGAGAAGGTGCTACATTCTACCACGTTAGTGGATAGATAACGAGAGATTTCTTTTCTAGAAATTATGGTCTTTCCTAAGACTTTTCTTGACGCAACATTTTAACGTAACAAGAAAAGTGAACCAAGATTTATTTTACATAAATATAGAGAATTACACTACCTATTCAGGTGAAACCACTAGTGTCGCACTATCGTATCAGGTGTTTGGGCCTACTATTGGTACAGCACCTATAGTGTTAATTACACATGCATTAACGGGAAATTCTCAAGTAAGTGGTTCTAATGGCTGGTGGAAAAGCTTAGTTGATCAAGACAAAGTAATCGATACAAATCGCTATACGGTAGTTGCTTTTAATATCCCAGGAAATGGATTTGACGGTAATCCAGAAAATTTGTTTGAAAATTACCGCATTTTTACCGCCAAAGATATTGCTCGATTAATTGGTTTAGGCTTAGATGAATTAAAAATCGATAAGCTATTTGCTAACGTGGGAGGATCTTTAGGTGGAGGGATAGCATGGGAACTTTCAGTATTACGTCCAAATTTAGCCAAACACTTAGTTGTTGTGGCTACCGATTGGAAAGCTTCGGATTGGGTAATTGCTAATACCTTGATACAAGAAAATATATTGCTAAATTCTAGCAAAGCATTACACGATGCTAGAATGCATGCCATGTTAATGTACAGAACACCCGAATCTTTCACCATGAAATTCAATAGAACGGTAAATGAAAATTTGGGAATGTTTAATATTGTTAGTTGGTTAAATTACCATGGTAAAAAACTAGAAGAACGATTTACCCTTAGTTCATACAAACAATTAAATTATAATTTAAGTACTATAGTTATTTCAAAAGGATTTGCCAACTTTAAAGAAGCCATCTACGCTGTATCGGCTGACATTCATATTGTTTCGGTAGATTCAGATGCGCTGTTTACGCTAAAAGAAGATAAAGAAACCGTAAGGCAGCTTCGTGAAATACGTCAACGTTCAGGGCAAAAAGTGACGCATCAAGTAATAAGATCTATACATGGTCACGATGCATTTTTAATAGAATACGATCAATTAGATAATTTTTTATATCCGATATTTGAATAACGAGTTTTGCACGTTGCCATTGGCTTTTAGCACTTAGCTATAAGCTTATTTAAAAAATCAGCCAACGGCTAAGCGCTAAAGGCTAATAGCTAAAAATTTATGAAAGTAACTTTAAACCGAGTAAACGAAAAATTCCACTTTCAAGTAAAAAATGACCGTGGATATGTGGTAGATTTAGATAAGCGCGCTTCGCAAGGAGGTGATGATTTAGGGGCAAGTCCTATGGAGTTATTACTTATGGGGGTTGCGGGTTGTAGTGGCATCGATTTAATAGGAATTTTACAAAAACAACGCCAAGAAATTGAAACTTACAAGATGGAAGTAGAAGGTGAGCGTACACCAATGGGTGAGGCAAAACCTTTTACAGCAATTCATGCCACCATTTTTATTGAGGGTAAAGTAAGTCCAAAGAAAGCATTAAAAGCAGCAGCATTATCATTCGAAAAATACTGTTCGGTTTCTAAAACTTTAGAACCTACCGCTAATGTAACGTATAGTGTAGTTGTTAATGGAGAAAAAGTAGCAGATGAATAAACATTTTGAAACCATAGCCGTACGCGATCAAATTGAGCGTACAGGAAATAAAGAACACTCAGTGCCTCTTTATTTAACATCAGGATTTGTGTTTGATGATGCAGAGGAAATGAGAGCTTCTTTTGCTGAAGAAAAGCAACGAGATTTGTACAGTCGATATAGCAATCCTAATACAAATGAATTCATAAATAAAGTATGTAAGCTTGAAGGCGCAGAAGCAGGTTTTGCCTTTGCATCAGGTATGGCTGCGGTATATTCTACCTTTGCAGCGCTATTAAATTCAGGGGATCACATAGTTTCTGCACGTTCTGTATTTGGAGCGACACATGGTTTGTTTACAAAGTATTTTCCAAAATGGAATATTGAAACTAGTTATTTTGGGGTTTCCGAAGTTGATACTGTTGAAAGTTTAATACAACCCAATACGAAATTTATCTATTGCGAAACACCAACTAACCCTGGTGTCGATGTAATCGATATGGAATATTTAAGTGCGATTGCTAAAAAACACAATATTCTACTAATTGTAGATAATTGTTTTGCTACTCCTTATTTGCAAAATCCTATAAAATTTGGGGCAGATTTGGTAATTCATTCAGCCACTAAATTGATCGATGGGCAAGGTCGTGTTTTAGGAGGCATCACTGTAGGCAGCAATGAGTTGATACGTGAAATATATTTGTTTTCACGCTTAACAGGGCCAAGTATGTCACCCTTTAATGCTTGGATTCTTTCTAAAAGTTTAGAAACCCTAGCAGTTAGAGCTGATAAACAATGTGACAATGCTTTAAAATTAGCGGAGTATTTAGAAAATCACCCAAAAGTAAAGTGGGTGAAATACCCATTTTTAAAATCGCATCCTCAATATGAAATTGCTAAAAAGCAAATGCGCTTAGGAGGGACGATTGTTTCTTTTGAGGTAGAAAATGGTGTAAAGGGAGGGAAAACCTTTTTTGACAACATAAAACTATGTTCTTTATCAGCTAATTTAGGAGACTCTAGGACCATAGTAACGCATCCTGCGTCGACCACGCATGCAAAACTAGCAGAAGCAGATAAACTAGCTGTTGGTATTACTGCAGGTATGGTAAGGTGCTCTTTAGGTTTAGAGCATATAGATGATATTATAGAAGATATAGAGCAGGCGTTAGCTGCGGTGTAATTAATTTTACGATTAGATCTATTTTTTAGACGGATCTAAAATAAACATAAAAAAAAGGTTCAAAATAAATTTTGAACCTTTTTTTTAGATAATAAATACAATTAAAGTTTAGCAAACATTTTTTGCATTTTTGCGCTTTCTTCTTCTGCTAATTCAAAATCTACTAGAATACGACCACTGTGCTCGTCCGTAATAATTTTTTTACGACCAGCAATTTCCATTTGAATTTGTGGTGGAATTGTAAAATAAGAACCCGCAGA
>JAHDEF010000091.1 GCA_020628975.1 Aquimarina sp.
ACACTACTCGAATTTAAGCCCTGCTAAACAGTAGGGTTTTTTTATTGCTGAAATTTTGCAATAAATTGATTAGTAAAATCTTTAATATACTTTTTGTGTTGGTCTTCTGCTCTAATAACTAAATAATGTGTACGTTTCAACCCCTTTTCGCCAAGTGGTTTTAGGGTTGTCTCTGCGGATATTTTTATCTTTTCTACTGCCCATTTAGGAAAACAAGCGATACCCATATTGGCTTCTACCATTTCTAAAGCAACTTCTGTTAACGGAATAGCTGAAATATGTTTCGGCTCTATGTGGTGAGGCTTTAAAAAATAATTGAATACAGAAACGCTACTTAATGGCAGTGAATGTATGATTAGGTGTAAATCTTTAAAATCAGTGGCTTCCAAAAATGCTTTCTGTGCAAGAGGGTTTTCTTTATGAATAAATCCTAGAATTTCATCTTGAAAGATGGGTATTCCTATCAATTTATCACATTTTGGTTTCTGAGAAGTTAATGCTATGTCAAGTTTATTTTCTAACAATAGGCTAATCGGATGGTGGGTTGCTTCTAAATTTAGACTAATATTAATATCAGGATATTGCCATTTCATTTGTTCGATAAACGAGGGTAGGCCCAAGTAGAAAGAATAGCATTCGGTACTTAAACGTATATTGCCTTTACTTCCATTTTGAAGCTGTTGAATTCGTTGCATGGTTTGCGCCATACTACTTAAAGTTATTTCAGCTAAATGATAAAGTTCATTTCCTTCGGCAGTTAATATCCATTTGTTTTTAGAACGTGTAAATGCAGCACATCCTAATTCAGTTTCTAAAGCATTTAATTGATGGCTAAGGGCTGAGCTTGTTACAAATAATTTCTTGCTAGCTTTGCTAATGCTACCAAATTCAACAATGGCCTTTATGAGTTTTAAATGTTTTAAATCCATAAAATAAATTTCTCAAAATATATATAATAGAAAGCCTTGTAAGATATAAATACTTGATTTTTTTTCATTTGCAACTGAAGCTTTTTCATAGAAAACTTTAGAAAAATAAATTGTGTAGCACTAGTTTTGAAAGAAAAAACATGAACGAGCAAATTAAATTTTATCAAGAAAAGCTTGACTTTCAAATGGATGCTGCTGATCTTTTCGATGCTTTTGCGACAGACGCTAACATTATAGTAGTCGATACTCGCAAAGCGGAAGCTTTTATCAATGAGCATATTCCAAATGCTATCTCTTTGCCTCATCGGGATATTAGTACAAATAATATTCAGGATCTAGATAAATTAAAAATTTATGTGACTTATTGCGATGGTATAGGTTGTAATGCTTCTACCAAAGGTGCTTTAAAATTAGTAAAACTAGGTTTTAGAGTTAAAGAATTAATAGGAGGATTAGATTGGTGGAAGCGTGATGGCTATGCGACTGGCGGAAAAAATGGAGTAGTAGGCCTAAAAATTTCATGCAATTGTTAAAAGAAAAATGATTATTAGAGCATTAGAAAACCGTGATTTAAAAAAATTTATTGGTTTATGTGAGCTACACGCCAAGTTTGAACAAACTGATTTTGTGGCAACTGAAAAATTAAAACGGCTTGAAATTATGTTAGAAGCTACTTTTGATTGGAAAGTTTTAGTTGTAGAAATTGATCATAAATTAGTTGGGTATTGTAGTGTTATAAAACAATTTTCAACTTGGGATGCGGATCATTACTTGTACTTAGATTGCTTATTTATAAAAGAAAAATATAGAGGAAGTGGTATAGGTCATAGGCTAATGAGCGAAATCAAAAAAATAGCAAGAGATTTTGGTTGTAAGCAAATACAATGGCAAACTCCTAATTTCAATAAAAATGCTATTGGTTTTTATGAAAAATTAGGAGCTTATTCTACCTCAAAGCAACGCTTTTTTTGGAACGTTTGAAGCTGTGTTTATAAGAGTTAGTTTAATGCGCCTGTAACCAATTATCACCAATACCTACTTCAACATCAAGAGGAACAGAAAGTGTAAACGCATTTTCCATTTCGTATTTGATCATTTTAGAGACTTCTTCAAGTTCCGATTTTGGTACGTCAAATACCAATTCATCATGTACCTGTAATAGCATTTTGGTGTTGTATTTACTTGAAGAAAGTTTTTCGTGAATATTAATCATAGCGATTTTTATAATATCGGCTGCACTTCCTTGAATCGGAGCATTCACGGCATTACGTTCTGCACCACTTCTTACCATTCCATTGGCAGAGTTGATGTCTTTTAAATATCTACGACGGCCTAAAACAGTTTGTACATATCCATTTTCACGAGCAAAGTCTACTTGTTCACTCATGTAAGCTTTAAGCTTTGGGTATGTTTTGTAGTAGGTGTCAATCAATTCTTTGGCTTCCGCTCGTGATAAGCTAGTTTGGTTGCTTAAACCGAAAGCTGAGACTCCGTAAATAATTCCAAAATTTACGGTTTTGGCATTGCTTCTTTGCTCACGAGTAACTTCTTCTGGTGAAACATTAAAAACTTTTGAAGCCGTTGTGGTGTGAATGTCTTCTCCTTTTTGAAAAGCATCCATCATAGCTGTTTCTTCACTTAATGCCGCAATGATACGAAGTTCTATTTGCGAATAATCGGCAGCAACAAGTACATGGTTTTCGTTTTTAGGAATAAATGCTTGCCTAATTTTTCTTCCTTGCTCCGTACGAATTGGAATATTCTGTAAGTTAGGATTGTTTGAGCTCAATCGTCCCGTGGCAGCCACGGCTTGCATGTATTCCGTATGGACGCGATGTGTGTTGTTGTTTAATTGGTTAGGAAGCGCATCTATATAGGTGCTCTTTAGTTTTGCTAATCCACGATATTCAAGTACGTCAGCAATTATCTTGTGATCTTTAGCCAGATAAGATAGCACATCTTCTGCAGTAGAATATTGTCCTGATTTGGTTTTCTTAGGCTTTTCAACAAGGTTGAGTTTTTCAAAAAGAATAATTCCTAATTGCTTAGGGGAAGCAATGTTAAATTCCTCCCCAGCTTGTTCGTAAATGGATTTTTCTAGCGCAGCTATTTGAATGGCAGCTTCTTCAGAAAGGGAATTTAAGTAAGTTACATCCAAATTAATTCCAGCAGCTTCCATGTGTGCTAATACCTTTAAAAGTGGAATTTCAATTTCTTTAAAAAGCTTTAAAGTGTCGGCTTCTTTCAATTCTTTACTGAAATGTTTAGCTAGTTGAAGCGTAATATCGGTGTCTTCTACCACATATTCCGTTTGATCTTCAACGGGTACATCGCGCATAGAAAGTTGATTTTTTCCTTTTTTACCAATCAATTCCGTTATGCTTACAGGAGTGTAATTTAAATAGGTTTCCGCCAGTACATCCATGTTATGACGCATATCTGGATTGATCAGATAATGCGCTAACATCGTATCAAATAAAGGACCTTTGACTTCTATACCATACTTAAATAACACTTTTAGGTCATATTTTAAGTTTTGACCTATTTTTTCAATAGCTTCATTTTCAAAGAATGGAACTAATAGTTGTGCTAAATTCTTGGCTTCATCAAACGTATTCGGAAAAGGTAAATAAAAACCTTTTCTTTCTTCCCAACTAAAAGCAATACCCACCAATTCAGCAGTCAAAGCATCTAAACCTGTGGTTTCCGTATCAAAACACACCGAGGTTTGTTGCTGTAATTTTTCTAAAAATAATTGTATACTTAAATCACTTGAAAGTGTTTGGTAGTGATGTGAGGTACTTTTAATAGTGGCTCTGCCAGAATTTAAATCAATCACATCATTATTTCCTTGTGGAGCATCGAATAGTGAATATTGCCCCGCACCTGCGGTAGTTGTTGCGTGTGATTTTGCAGATGTTTTTGTGCTAGTAATTTCAGGTTTTAGTTCTTTTTGATATGCCTTGTAAAATTGGTCTTTCATTCTTCGGAATTCTAGTTTTTCGAAGATTTCAATAACACTAGTTTCATCAGGATCCGATAAAATATAATCGCTAGCATCAAATTGAACATTACAATTAATGTTTATAGTGGCCAATTGTTTCGAAAGTAAACCTAATTCAGCATTAGCAATTACCTTCTCTTTCATTTTTCCTTTAAGCTGATCGGTGTTTGCTAAAAGACCTTCCATACTTCCGTAAGCAGCAATAAATTTTTTCGCAGTTTTATCGCCAACGCCTGGTAACCCTGGAATGTTATCTACAGCATCTCCCATCATTCCCAAGTAATCAATTACTTGCATAGGTTGCTCAATTTCAAACTTTTTCTTGACTTCTTCGATCCCCCAAATTTCAATACCGTTACCCATTCTAGCAGGGCGATACATATAAATATTTTCAGACACCAATTGGGCGTAATCTTTATCGGGTGTAACCATGTATACCTGAAAACCTTCTTTTTCAGCTTGTTTGGCTAAAGTTCCTATCAAATCATCAGCTTCAACCCCTGCTTCTTCAATAATGGGTATGTGTAAGGCTTTTAAAATTTCTTTAATATATGGAATAGCAATGCGAATGGCTTCGGGAGTTTCATCGCGGTTGGCTTTATAGTCAGCAAAAAGTGCTGTTCTTTCTTTACTTCCTTCTTTATCGAACGCTACAGCTATATATTCAGGTTTTTCACGTTTTAGTACATCTAGTAGTGAATTTGTGAACCCCATAATGGCAGAAACATCCATGCCAGTACTTGTAATTCTTGGGTTTTTAATTAATGCGTAGTACCCTCTGAATATTAATGCATAAGCATCTAATAGAAAAAGTCTTTTTGTTGTAGACATCCGATTTTCTTTTGAGAAGTGAATTATGAAAGGTATAAAAATAAAGAAATGCTGTCCTTCGACAGCATTTCGCCCCAAAATAAAATTGACAACGTCTGTCATCAATTTATCGTTTATACCGTAATATTTTCTTTGTAATTGTTAAGTTATGTAAAAATATGCTTTTTGTTTTTATTAGCCAAGTTCTTTTTAAAATGAATTATTGATATGTAAATTATGATTATGTTATAAAAAATAGTATAAAATATCTATATTTAATAATATGTTTATATTTACAAGGATTGTATTTAATTTTTCTCATATATGTCAAGATTTGGTGATTTAGTCGATATATCATCCCCTGTACTTCTAGATTTTTTTGTGGATTGGAGCGAGTCTTGTGCTGAAATGAATGCGGTGTTAAGAGACGTAGCTGCGGCTGTGGGTGATAAAGGAAAAGTAATTAAAATTAATGCGGATAAAAATGGCAAATTGGTCAACGCGTTAAAAGTTAATGGGCTTCCGACTTTAATTATCTATAAAAATGGTGCCGTGGTCTGGCGGAAAAGTGGTCAGCAAGATGCAAATACACTTATAGCATTGATGCGTCAATATGCTTAAATACGAAGCCTTTATTCGTGTAATGAGATAAAATTTTAGGCAAGCAATAGCGCATCTTTTCTTTCATTTTTTTGCTGTCATGAAAAATAATAATGCTACCTGATTCTGTGGTATTTTTTAAAACGTTCTGTAAAACGTCCTCTTTCGTTAAATTACTATCAAAATCGGCGCTAAGCGTTGACCACATTATAATTTTGTATTCTTTTTCTTTTAGAAATGTACGTTGTTTTCTTGTGCACTTACCGTATGGTGGTCTAAATAAAAAGGTGTTTTTATAGTTGCTATCGTATAGCCACTTTTCGGCCTCTAAAATATCTTTAGCATATAGATGACTTGCAGTGTTCCATCCATTGTAGTGATGTTGTGTGTGATTCCCAATTTGATGCCCTTCATCTTTTATGCGTTGTAATAGTTTTGGATGTTTTTTTGCACATTCACCTATGCAAAAAAAAGTAGCTGTTGCCTTGTATTTCCTTAAACAATCTAAGACAAATGGAGTCGCTTCGGGGTCAGGGCCATCATCAAAAGTCAAATGCAATACTTTTTGAGTAGTTTTTATATGCCAAATATAGGATGGAAATATCCATCTTATCCATTTGGGACTTTTAACCCAATATGGCTTTATTTTTAGCATAATTTGTGAACCTTTATTACTATTCTTGAAAAGAAAGCATCAAAAATTATTCGCTAATTTTTGATGCTTAACTTGAGGTGTTTCTAGTTATTGCTGTTAAGGCTATCGCTGCTAAGTAGATCAATTTCTTTGGTATCATACTTTTCTTCTTCACTATAAAAGTTAGAGAAATTGTCTAAATGCGCATTGAATTCAATAGCTTTTTCTCTAGCAAATTGCGTATCGCCATTTATCAACGGAATATCGATAATATTTCTGTAGCGTTCTACTTGCGTTATAATTTCTTCTGCGGCTTGGTATTGTTTTTCCAAATCTAGACTAGCGAAATAGTCTAGCTTTTCTTGATACTTTTTGGCAAGTTTATTCCATAATTCACGTGCCTTTTCAGTTTCATTAACTTTGTAATAGCCATCAACAAAAGGTTCTACTAAAGTGTAATATTCATAAAATTCAATAGGCATTTTTGTAACCCCTAATTCAACGATATCTTTTGCCTTGTCAAGCTTTTTTTCTTGTAATAACCTTTCAAATAATCGAGCTAAAATACCGCGGTAAGAAATGGCATTTCTTCGGGTTTCTACATCGTGATATATGTCGGGGCTGTCTCCATTACCCCAATCCCATTGCATTACGTTTTCGTACAGTTGGTCACTGTCAATACGTCCCATATCGAAAGGATTATTTTTGTCGACAGGTGTTTTTATAGGTACTAGTTGAAAGGTTAACCCTGTAACTTGCAAGTAATCTTTCATCCATAAATAATCATCATCGCCAAATGAGCCACCAGAAAAGTAAATAGGGCGGTCCCAGTTGTTATTAGCGATAATATCAAGCATCATTAAGCGATTTTTATACAATAAATCGGTATCAACTTTCAGTATAATT
>JAHDEF010000092.1 GCA_020628975.1 Aquimarina sp.
GTCATGTATTTCTTCAGAATGAATAGCTAGTGGAGTAATAATATGGAAAAATTCATGTGATACCACGTCGATTAAATGCTGTTCGATTTTTTCAAATTCTAATGCGGCAGGTAAAACCACTACGGTAGAGTTATTGTGTTCTAACGCTCCGAAACCTTTTGGGGCTTTCGCATTGCGATCGGCTAAGTATAAAAATATGCTATAGGCATCGGTATGATTTATTTCTCCCATAAAGTGTTTCTGGGCATTCATCATTTTCTGCATGCTTGGCAATAAATCTTTAGCGCTTATTTTATTACCAGAAGAATATACCCCTAGTGTTACTGTAATATCATTAAGCTTAAATTTCTCTAATTCAAATCGACTTAAAAAAATAGGATTATCAATAACGGCTGCATAACGGTTAAATAAAAAGCTGTCTTCAGTAATGTGATGCGCACTTTTAGAAGCAGATACAGGTTGCGAGCAACCCAAATGAAGGTTAGTGTGATGCTTAACTTTAATATCAAAAGGCTGATTGGTTTGATTTTCTAGAAAACCAACAAAACCGTGTAGATTTAAAATATAATTTCTGTGATGTTCAATGTTAGTTCCTGCTGGCGAAAACACGTCGTGATTAGCTTCAATATCAAAACTATCATTAACAGTGTATTCAATTTTATGTAACTTTTTAGCATTAGAAATTAACCAAGAACTCGTATCTTTTTGTTGTACGGTTAAGCTTTCGCCTTTGGCATCGTAAGCTTTTATGTTTTCGATAAACTGACCGTAATTATCTATGCTATAAGTGCCAGGGATTATCTTAGGAAGAAAAAATTGCACCTGATTGTTTACCTGAGGCTTCGGGTAAAAACTTACCTGAATATGATCTTTATTGGTATTGTAAGCGTCAATAATAACTTTATTGACTACCGATGGTGTTGATGTTGTTGTTGCTGGTAATTTTTGATAAGATTTACAGCTTACAACAAAGCTTAATAAAAGGATAATTCTAAATAAAAACTTCATGTACTAATTTTTGTTCTAAAAATGTTTTTCTAAAAACGCAGCAACGCCATCGTTAACACCTGCTTTTGTATGATATTTGGCTATATCTTTAACTTCCTGTTTAGCATTTTCTACGGCAACTCCATAACCTACGGCATTTAGCATTTCCATATCATTATAATTATCACCAAATGCCACAGCTTCATCAAGCTTTAAATAGGGGTATTGGTGCTCTAACAAATAAGAAATAGCTGTTTTTTTAGAAATCGATTTAGGTGATATTTCAATATAGGTCGATTTTGAGCGGTATAGGTGTAAATAATTAGTGTAATTGGCTTCTAAAAATTCATAAAGGCGATCAATGTCGTCGATATTCCCCATACACATAATTTTATGTGCGCCTATTTTTTTTGATTTCCATTGCCTAATTACCTCTTCATTAGAAAGTAAAGTAGCATCGACCTTGGTATTATTAATTTCTCGTAATGCCCAATAATCTTTTTTAGGAATAAACCAGTCATCATTATGGTATAGGCTAAAATGGATATTAGGATCGAACGCAGTAATCGTTTCCGTAAGTGGATTAGGAATTTCTGTAGAATGTAAAATTTCCTTATTCTTCAAAATAAGCCCTCCGTTATAAGCAATAATAGGTTGATCTTCTATACCACCTACTTTTTGTAAATGCCGCATTGCTTTGGGCATTCTTGCGGAAATAAGTATTGTGGGGATCGTCCCTTTTATTTTCTTAAAAATCTCGATAGTAGCTTTTGATAGACTTCTTTTTTCGTTGAGAAGTGTACCATCGATATCCGAAAAAACAATTCGAATAGGCATATTATCGCTTTGAAATTTTGTTTCCAGTAATTTGTCGTTGTCTCGAGCATTTGAAACGCGTTACACCATCGGTGCGTAAATAGCGATGTTTCGTAGAACGCCCTTGAACTCGCTTACGCCATCTTTTAAAACTTTGCGGTTTCATTTGATTTCGCATCAAAAGTATCACTTGCTGTTCAGTAATGCCGAATTGAAAAAGAATGGCTTCAAATGGTGTGCGATCTTCCCACGCCATTTCGATAATACGGTCTAATTCTCTTTCGCTGAAAGTGGGTAATGTTTTATTTGAAGACAATAGCTAACGGTGTTTCACACAAAGATAATCATAAATCGATTTATGTATTAACGCAATTCGAATATTTGATATGGGGGCGATAACTACTAAAATTCTGATATAGATTTTAAGCTTCGCTAGAAAGGATAATTGATTCCGATATTG
Source organism: Aquimarina sp. (assembly GCA_020628975.1). Classification (GTDB taxonomy): domain Bacteria; phylum Bacteroidota; class Bacteroidia; order Flavobacteriales; family Flavobacteriaceae; genus Aquimarina. Next base: position 2,264 of record JAHDEF010000092.1, read on the forward strand.
AAAACGGCTTTGTTAAAACTTAAATTGTTAAACCAGCGTTCGCCGTTGGGCAATGCGGGATTATGAACCTTAAAGGCGGTATCGAGTCTAAAAATAAAAAAACTGAAATCGTAACGAAGTCCAAATCCGCTTCCGACGCCTAATTCTGACAAATCTTTAAGTCCATTGAAAGTCAAGCTAGCATCTTCTTTAAAGTCATCTAAAACATTCCAAATATTACCAGCATCGATAAAAAAGGCGCCATTTAGTGCTCCTAGAATATTAAATCGATGTTCCGCATTAAATGATAATTTAAAATTAGCTTCATTAAAATCATTGATACCACCACTCGATCCAGGTCCAAGTCCATAGGCTGTCCACCCTCGGTTGTCGTTTGATCCGCCTGCAAAATAACTTTGCGTAAAAGGAATGGTATTTGAATTATCGTAAGGAATAGCCACCCCTGCGAAGGTTCTAAAAGCAAAAATATTCTTGTAGCCCAAATCCCAATGTTTAATAAATTCAGTTTCAATTTTGAAAAATTGCGAGTAAGGGACATCGAAAAGACTTAGTTGATCATTGGCATCGGGTTCTGAATTTTTTAGTCGCGCTATAGTCGACAAAATATTCCCTGCACTTTCTACTTTACTACGAATTCTAAAAAAACTTTCATCATAAATATTCTTACGATTGTCATAAATGAAGCTAAAGCTAGAGCTCAGTATAAGGTTGTTTTCTGTCAATCTTCTTCGGCGTTCAAAAATACTTCGTACACTTGAAAAATTTTCAGGAGAAACGGAATCAGGGTTGTTAATAACATTATTCAAGAAAGGGTCAGTTCCCGAATTTACCATCAAATTGCCACTATCATCAAAAAAAGCTGGGTTTACACCGTCGGTATTTTGAGCTACTAAGTTTAAGGTATTGTAACTACTTTGGTATACATTAAAATAATTATCGGTATTTAAATTGCGCACATATTGTAGATTGAACACATCTAATTGAAAAGACTTTTTAATATTCGGACGCCAACCATAACTAAACGTTCCGATTACGGTTTCCTTATCAAGACCAATATTTTGCTGAGAAGTCGCGCTAACTTTTATAGAAGTTCGTGGGGCGCTAGATTTTTTAATCCATCGGTTAAAACCAAACGGAATTAAAATTCTAGGAAAATTTAATTTGGCGTCTAAACCAAATTCTGAAATATTGAAAAATTGATCTTCATCGTCGGCAATATCATCCGAAGCACCAAAATTACTACGTACAGCAATTTCAAAGTTTTCAGCTCTTCTAAATACATTTCTAATATTTAAAGCCCCATTCACTCCAATACCAAAATCTTGAATAGTTGAGGTGGTTACATCAAAATTGACACTAAGCGCATATTTTTTTCTAGGTGTAAGTAAAATATTAGCAATTAATTCATCATCGTTCTCAGGATTCTTATTGAAATTAATTACGGGGTATTTAAAAACGCCCAAATTGTTAATTGAATTATAGCTAAGCGTTCGTAAACTATCACTGTAAATACTATTAGGTGTAAATTGTAAAGCGTTAGCAATGGCTTTGGGTTTAAATCGCATTTTATCATACGAAAAAAAGCGAATGCCTTTGTAAGTAGCTGAATCTTGAAGTGTTTTTTTTTGTGTTCTCAAATGGTAGTCAGTATACACATTAACACCACTTATTTTTTTCACCGTAAACGGAACACTGTATGTAGAATCTTCTGTAGTAATTTTACGGTTTATAATTTTTAATCGTAAATTTATTTTATGATTTTTATCAATAGTGTCAGCAGTAAACTTTATGAATTCCTTCTCAAAACCAAAAAAACCTTTATTGCGAAGTCTTTGAGTAATTTGATTGCGATGCTCTTCTAATTCTTTAGTATTATAAGCCTTACCAGATTGCAACGTGTTTGAAAATTGTTTTTTGTAGATAGAATCTACTTGTTTAGAGTCAATTTCAACACTTATGTTATCGGTTTTGTAAACCTCCTCCGAGTTTATAAAATAATTTAAAGCGGCTTTAGTAGTGTCAATAGTTCGAATTTCGTGCGAGCTGCTCACATCGAACCAGCCGCGGTTCCAAAAATAAGCTTCTAGTCTTTTTTTCGATTTTTCAATTTTTCGGTTGCTTATAACTACTGGGGCCTCACCTGTTTTTTGTTTCCATTCATTAAAATCTTTACGGCGTGCAGCAATACGGTTGACTTGTTTCTTAGATAACAAAGCTGTCAAAAACTTTTTTCTAGTAGGCTTAGCATTTAATTTTTCAACATATAAAGAATCTGCATTTTCTTTAGAAAGATTATAAAAATGCAGTTTTAAGGGGATTCCCAAAAGTGTTCTATTAGGCTTTTGTACCAAGTAGTCGTACAGTTTCTTATCTTTCGTTTCTTCACCGTTCACAAAAATTTTATTCTCTGTAAGAAGGTATTTTTCTTTAGGAACTTTTTTTACAGCGTTACACCCTATAATTATAAGTCCTAAACAAAATAATAGTAATATTTTTACGCTAAATCTATGCAAACAAATTCTTGTTTTCGAAGTAATCTCAAAAGTACACTATTTGTATGGTAAGCAAAAATCAAAAGAAACTGATTCGTAGTTTAAAAATGAAAAAATTTCGAAAGCAGCATGGCTTTTTTGTTGCAGAAGGGATAAAAGTTATTCACGAGTTTGCCAAACAAGATTTTGAAATTGTAAACCTTTTTGTTGAAAGTGATCAAACACAGTATTTTGAAGCTTTTGAAGAAAAAATAATTTCAGTTTCATCGCAAGAATTAAAACAACTTACATTTCTAACGACATCGCAAAAAGCGCTAGCAGTTTTTAAAATAAAAGCAGCTAATACACCTCAGGAAAAAGGCTTGCAATTAGTGCTTGATGATATTAAAGATCCTGGTAACTTAGGAACAATTATTCGGCTAGCTGATTGGTTTGGAGTAGAAAAAATAGTGTGTTCAAACGAAACGGTTGACTGCTATAATCCCAAAGTGGTGCAGGCAACAATGGGTTCATTGTCAAGGGTATCCGTTGAGTATACGGATATTATAGATTATTTAAGAAATGCTGATATTCCAATTTATGGTGGATTTATGGAAGGGGAAAATGTTTATACCTCTACATTAGCTAATGAAGCTATAGTAGTTATGGGAAATGAGGCTAACGGAATTTCTTCAGAAATAGAAACTTTAATTACTCAAAAGATTAGCATTCCTCGTTTTGGAAAGATAAAGGTCACCGAAAGTTTAAATGTGGCTACAGCAACAGCTATTTTACTAAGTGAATTCAAAAGAGGATAAAATTTATAGTTAGGAGTAATTCTACCCTAGAGGCTAAAGTAATTGTGTTTTTAATAGAAAAGCATTAACCTGTTACGCTTTTTAAAATTAAAGGTATTTGGTATCTTCCCTATAGAAAACATAGTAAAGACATTATAATAGTAAAGTAATTCATGTCTGAAATTTTACAATCATCGGTAGCTTATTTAAAAGGGGTAGGACCTGCACGCGCAAAAGTCTTAGAGCAAGAATTAGGTATAAAAGTTTGTCAAGATTTATTGCACTTCTTCCCGCATCGTTATATCGATAAAACCAGGTATTATAAAATTGCAGAATTACAGCAAAGTAGCGCCGAAGTGCAAATTGTAGGTAAAATTACAAGCTTAAAAAAAATAGGGCAACACCGTGCAAGCAGGTTGGTAGCCACATTTGCAGATGACACAGGCAAAATAGAATTGGTTTGGTTTAAGGGGGTGAAGTGGTTAAGTGACAGTATTCAATTGCATACACCTTATGTAATTTATGGCAAGCCTAAGTATTATAATGGTTTTCAAATGGCGCATCCTGAAATGGAATTGCTTGAAGCTCATAAAGCCAGTATGCAACATTTAATGCAACCTGTTTATCCTTCTACAGAAAAATTACAAGCCAAAAATATTACACACAAAACCATTTCTAAAATGGTACAAACCTTATTTCTAACACAAGCGTTACAGCTTTTTGAAACGCTTTCAGAAGAAATTATTAAGCATTTAAGTTTGATTCCTAAGGGCGATGCTTTGTTGAATTTGCATTTCCCTAAAAGTCATGAGTTGTTAGCTAAGGCTAGTTATAGAATGAAGTTTGAAGAACTTTTCTACATTCAATTACAATTAGTGCGAAAAAATGTAATTAATAAACAAAAAATAAAAGGTTATGCTTTTGAAAATGTAGGAAGTCATTTTACCGATTTTTATAACAATCACATTCCTTTTGAGCTAACTGGGGCGCAAAAAAGAGTAATTAAAGAAGTGCGTAATGATGTAAAACATCCTATACAAATGAATCGCTTACTACAAGGTGATGTTGGTTCAGGAAAAACAATGGTCGCGTTAATGACTATGTTGCTGGCGATTGACAACGGTTATCAAGCAGCACTAATGGCTCCTACAGCCATTCTTGCAAAGCAACATTTTGAAGGGATTAGTGAATTATTAAAAGATATGCCTATTCGTGTTTCCCTACTTATGGGAAGCACTAAAGCTAAAGCTAGAAGAGAAATTCATACGGATTTAGAAA
>JAHDEF010000093.1:0-4806 GCA_020628975.1 Aquimarina sp.
TTGATCTCGAACCGAGTGTAGTAAATAAGATATTCTTGCCTTATTGGTAAAAAAAAAAGACCATTTCACTCGAAATGGTCTTTACTTATTTTATATAATCTAAAAGATTAGTCAGCTAATATGACAGCTTTGTTATCTGTAAATTGAAAAACGCCTCCTTTTATAGTGTATTCAAAACGACTATCTGTTGCACTTTTTGAAAGAATTTTAGTAGCTTCTTCATTTAATCCATTAGAAGAAATCTTTACTTTTCCATCTACTAGTGTTGCAATAATATCAGCATGATTGTCTAACACTTGAAATTCTCCGTCGGTACTAGGTACCGCTACAGAAGTTACTTCAGCATCAAAAACAATTCTTTCGGGTGTTATAATTTCTAATTTCATATCCAATTAGTATTGAGAATTGAGATATGAGAATTGAGACTTTCTAACAGCTCACTTCTCAAATCTAATATCTAATTATGCCGTAGCTAACATTTTTTCTCCTGCTTCGATAACTTCTTCGATAGCACCTTTAAGGTTAAATGCTGCTTCTGGTAGGTGATCTAATTCACCATCCATAATCATGTTAAATCCTTTAATAGTATCTTTAATATCTACTAAACAACCAGGCATACCTGTAAACTGTTCTGCTACGTGGAATGGTTGAGATAAGAAACGTTGTACTTTACGTGCGCGGTATACAGATTGCTTATCTTCTTCAGATAATTCTTCCATACCTAAAATCGCAATAATATCCTGTAATTCTTTGTAACGTTGTAATAACTCTTTTACTCGCTGTGCACAATCGTAATGCGCATCTCCTAAAATGTCTGCCGTCAAAATTCTTGAAGTAGAATCTAATGGATCTACCGCTGGATAAATACCAAGCTCAGCAATTTTACGAGATAATACTGTTGTTGCATCCAAGTGAGCAAAAGTTGTTGCTGGTGCTGGATCCGTTAAATCATCTGCAGGTACGTATACTGCTTGTACCGATGTAATCGAACCATTTTTAGTAGAGGTAATACGTTCCTGCATAGCTCCCATCTCTGTAGCTAATGTAGGTTGGTAACCTACCGCAGATGGCATACGTCCTAAAAGTGCTGATACCTCAGAACCTGCTTGTGTAAAACGGAAGATATTATCTACGAAGAAAAGTACGTCTTTACCTTGACCTTCACCGGCACCATCACGAAAGTATTCAGCAATAGTTAATCCTGATAAAGCAACACGAGCACGTGCACCTGGTGGCTCATTCATCTGTCCGAAAACGAAAGTTGCTTTCGATTCTTTCATGGCTTCTTTGTCAACCTTTTCAAGGTCCCAACCACCTTCTTCCATAGAGTGTAAGAAGTCATCACCGTATTTAATAATACCTGACTCTAACATCTCACGCATAAGGTCATTTCCTTCACGAGTACGTTCACCTACTCCTGCGAATACAGATAAACCTCCGTGTCCTTTTGCAATATTGTTAATTAACTCCTGAATCAATACCGTTTTACCTACTCCAGCACCTCCAAATAATCCAATTTTACCACCTTTTGCATAAGGCTCAATTAAATCGATTACTTTAATACCGGTAAATAAAACTTCAGTTGTTACTGATAAATCTTCAAATTTTGGCGCTTGTCTGTGAATTGACATTCCATTTTCACCTGTTTTAGGTAAATTAGGTAATCCATCAATTGCGTCACCTGTAACGTTAAATAAACGCCCGTAAATATCACCACCAATTGGCATTTGAATTGGAGTTCCTGTTGCGATTACTTCTTGACCTCTTTGAAGACCATCTGAAGAGTCCATTGCAATTGTTCTTACGGTATTCTCACCAGTATGAGATTGTATTTCAAGTATTAACTTGCTACCATCTGCTTTTATAACTTCTAGTGAGTCGTAAATTTTTGGTAACGCTACTCCTGCAGCGAATTCCACATCAATTACAGGACCTACAATCTGTGATATTTTACCTGAAACTTGAGACATCTGATTTTCTTTTTGTTTACTGATTATAAAAAAACCTTTTGATTTTTACGTACATCGCAATCCATCTTGGTTTTCAAGGCGCAAATATAGTTTTTTAATTTGAAACCAAACAAGGTTTTAAATACATTTGGTGCAAATAAAAAAGGAAGCAATTTGCTTCCTTTTTTGATATAACGTTCTTATTCTACTGTCACCGATTTGGCTAAATTTCTAGGTTGATCCACGTTTTTACCCAACATTACGGCTATATGATATGATAGCAATTGCAACGGGATTGTGGTTAATAAAGGGGTAAAAGCTTCACGTGTTTCAGGGACTTCAATTACATGATCTGCTAATTCACGAACCACTTTATCTCCTTTATTTATAATCGCAATAATTTTTCCTTTTCTCGATTTTACTTCCTGAATGTTACTAAGCACTTTTTCGTAGTGTCCTTTTTTAGTAGCAATAACAACGGTAGGCATTTTCTCATCGATTAAAGCGATCGGACCGTGCTTCATTTCTGCAGCAGGGTATCCTTCTGCATGAATATAAGAGATCTCTTTAAGTTTTAATGCACCCTCTAAAGCTACAGGGAAATTAAACCCTCGACCTAAATATAAAAAGTCTTCAGCATCTTTATAAATTTCAGCAACTTTTTTGATTGCTTCATTTTCTTTTAATGCCTCTTCTACCTTCTGAGGAATCTGTTCCATTTCATATAAATGATAATGGTACTGTTCTCTATCAATACTACCTTTTTCTTTAGCTAATTTTAAAGCGATAAGTGAAAGTACGGTAATCTGTGTGGTGAATGCTTTAGTTGAAGCAACGCCAATTTCTGGTCCTGCATGGGTATATGCACCAGCATGCGTTTCGCGAGAGATAGAAGAACCTACTACATTACAAACGCCAAAAACGAATGCGCCTTTAGCTTTAGCCATTTTTATAGCTGCCATTGTATCGGCAGTTTCACCACTTTGAGAAATCGCGATGACTATATCATCTTTATTAATGATAGGATTTCTATATCTAAACTCAGAAGCATAATCGACTTCTACAGGAATACGAGCAAATTCTTCGAAAATGTATTCAGCAACTAAACCTGCATGCCAAGAAGTACCACAGGCAATAATTAAAATACGCTTAGCAGCAAGGAATTTTTTAAGATTACTATCAATCCCTTCCATTCTAATAATATTTTCTTCGGGAAGCAATCGTCCTCTAAAAGTATCATTTATGGCGCTTGGTTGTTCGTATATTTCTTTAAGCATGAAGTGGTCAAATCCACCTTTTTCAATCTGCTCAAGATTAATTTTTAATTCTTGAATATAAGGATCAACAATGGCTCCATCTTTAATTTTTAGGATTTCAATATCCTTAGATGGGTTTATAATAGCCATTTCACCATCTTCTAAATACACGGCGTTAGTGGTGTATTCAATAAACGGAGACGCATCAGAAGCTACAAAGAATTCGCCTTCACCAACTCCAATAGCCAATGGGCTTCCCAAACGCGCAACGACTAACTCTGTTGGTTTCTTTACATCGAAAACAGCAATTGCATAAGCACCTATGGCTTGGTTAAGCGCAATTTGTACAGCTTTAGCTAACGGTACTTTTTCGTTAAGTTGTACGTCTTCAATTAAATTTACCAATACTTCCGTATCCGTATCGGATTTGAAAACATAGCCACGATTCATCAACTCTTGCTTAAGGGACTCGTAGTTTTCAATTATTCCATTATGAATAATAGCAAGGTCGCCTGAGTTTGAATAATGTGGGTGTGAATTAACATCGTTAGGAACTCCGTGTGTAGCCCAACGTGTATGTCCTATACCGATAGATCCATTCGTGTTTCCATCTTTAAATACTTCTGATTCTAAATCAGCTACTTTACCCTTGGTTTTGGTAATATTCAGTTTGTTTCCGTCGTATAGAGCAATACCAGCAGAATCATAGCCTCGGTATTCCAAACGTTTTAATCCTTTTATGACAATTTGGTAAGCTTGTTTGTTACCAATATATCCAACAATTCCACACATGATAAGTGATAGTTAAGTTTAGTTACTGGGGGTAAATTTAAGTATTAGTTTTGGTTTCAATTCATCATCTGAAACCATATTATTGTAAATAGAAACTTTTTGAGTGCTATAGAGAACTCCACCAAAAACAAAAAATCCATCAATGGTATTTGAATTGTCTTGTGTGCTCTTTACTCTAGAATAGAAGGGAGCAATTTCATCATTGTAAACAGATAATATCAAATTTCTATTGAATTCTTCTGATGCATCAACTCCTTCACTTTGATTGAGAATTTGCTGTACGTGTTCAGTAACAATGATATCGTAAATTACATTGTCGCCCATTTGTTTTTTCTCAAGAATATGATTGGTGAACAACGTTTCTTCAGGGTTGTTAGTGTTGAAAATGTCAAAATCAGTAATAGAACCAGTGCTTTCTGAAAAATTTAATGCTAGTCTATTTGGAAGTTCTTCAAAAGCTGTTTCGCTAGTTTTTGCTGTAAATCTTAATGTAGCTTCACTTACAATGATTTTTTTATCTAATATAGCTTTTAGATTATTATCGCTTTCTTTTGGAAGTAGTTGTATTTGCATAACACTTCCATTAATACCATTTCTTAATATCGAAACATCTGAATTTTCAGTAGTATTGGTATTAACTCTGTTGTCGGTAATCAAATTAATGACTTGACTTCCGTTTTCATTGGTTACGAGGTCAAATGGTACTTCGAAAGTATTTGATGATATTACATTGTCATTTACAGTATCACTAATCACAGCGGGTTCTCCGCTTTCGGTGGTTACTTCAAAAATTACTTGAATTCGAGAGC
>JAHDEF010000093.1:4816-6771 GCA_020628975.1 Aquimarina sp.
CCAATGAATTAGATAATAATTCTACCAACGAATTTTGTTCGCCTAACACTTCTAAATGTATGGCTTGAAACGTACTTCCAAATTCAGCATCTACAGATTTTGCTACTAATTCATCACGCGTTAATAGAATATCATCCTCGCTTTGTCTGAAGTAGTTTTGAAACTTTTCTTTAGCCAAAGGAATAATAATGGCTCCACCAGCATCCTCTATATTTTTACTTAATCGTAAGCTGTTACTAGCAACTTGACTATTATTAGCAGTATTAACAGTGAAATTTTCAGTAGGAACACTTATACTAAAATTAGAAGCTAATGTTGATTCGCTTGGTGTTGTGCTGATAGAGGCTCCAGCAGTCGTGCTGCTGCCGTCTGTAAAATAACCCACTTGACCCTGAGCATCTCTATTTAGTAGTAGAATTTGGCTATTTAATAGATTAACGTTTATGCTAATGTCTTCTTCACCTTGATTTCCTTCTTCTAATGAAAGTATGCTAATATTTTCTGTAGCCGAATCTCCATCGTCAGATAATGTGTTGTAGCGATATCCTAGGATTAAATTTGCTTCTTTGAATTTAACAAAAAGTTCGTTGTTTAAATTTCTCACAGCATTATTAATAGCCGTAATAGGTTTTAAAACTATCTCGTGCTTTAATCCCTCAGCATTACCTAATCGGTAAAACGGAAGTGAGTTGGAACGAATTTTAGGAACATCGAGCTGCTTAAATTCAATAGCATCTACGAGTGTTTCTGATTCAAATTCTATATTACTTCCTGGTAAAACAGCGCTACCTACCGTTATTTCTTCTTCTTCGCTACACGAAGAAAAGATAAACACAAATAAAGCAATTAACACTTTAGTTGTATTCTTTAAATGGATCATAAAATTGTTGTTAGGATAATACCTCGTTTAGATAAAATTCTTCATAAGCTGCTGAAAACTCCTCAGGGTACTTGTACTCTAGGGTAGGTTTCTTTTGGGCTTCAACAAATGTTTCTAGTTCTGAAGGTAAATCCATAGAAGCTAAAATCATTGCATCAGAATTTTCGATAGCCACTTTTGTTAAATTTTCAAAAGTCGCTTCTCCTAAATGACTTAGTTTATCGTCAGCTATTTCATCAAATTTAATTTTCCCTCTCAAATCTTCTCCTAACGGCCCTTCAAATGAATTGTTGTAAACAGAAGTTACTATTTTAGAATCAGCAAATAAAGGCTCATTTGCATAATAGGTTTTCAAATACAACGGTAGTAATGAAGCCATCCAGCCATGCACATGAATGATATCAGGTGCCCAATTTAGTTTCTTAACCGTTTCCACTACACCCTTTGCAAAAAATATAGCACGTTCATCATTGTCTTTAAAAAGACTTCCATCTTTGTCTAAAACGGTTGCTTTTCTTTTAAAATATTCTTCATTGTCAATGAAATAAACTTGCATACGTTCTTTTGGAATGGATGCTACTTTGATAATCAAAGGCATATCAAAATCGTTTACCACTAAATTCATCCCTGACAAACGAATTACCTCATGTAACTGATGTCTTCTTTCATTAATATTTCCAAACCTAGGCATAAAAATACGGGTTTGACCACCTTTAGAATTTACCATTTTTGGTGATTCAAAAGCCATCGAAGAGACTTCTGTTTCTGGTAAATAAGGCATTAACTCTGAAGCAACATACAATACCTTCTTATCTTTCATCGAACATTTTTAAAGATTTACACGTATCAAAAAATATTCCGTTTTCAGTTAAAACAAAAATGAAATAAGTTGATACCTGTCAAATAAATTTTGGCAAAATTACAAAATTTTAGGCAGACTGCCATTTATACGCTAATTTTGCGCTTTCTTAAGCGTTATTATATGCGTGTTTTCACGAAAATTGAATCACTAAAAAAAATTCTAGCACCATTAGCTAATTCAAATCAAATTGGTTTTGTGCCTACTATGGGGGCT
>JAHDEF010000094.1 GCA_020628975.1 Aquimarina sp.
CTTAAAAAAGGAATTTCTTTTTCTTTCAAACCGTTAAGGTCGGTATCTACAATAGTTCCATTTCCTTTAAGTAATGGTAAATCAGCGTATAATGTTTTTAGAAAACTACTTTTTCCAGAACCTGTTTTTCCTATTAAGTATACAAATTCTCCTTTATTTATAGTTAAAGAAATATCATGTAACACCTCAGTTTCTCGTTGAGAAATGGTTGCATTTTGAAGTTGTAATACCGTTGGGTTCATAAAAACGAATTTTAGGTAAAAGTATAAACTAAATTATATTTTAAAGAATCCTTATATAGTGTATGAAAGCTTCTTTTTTTACGTTAATAATATAGTATTTTTAACCTATGATTTAAATACTGAAAGTCAATTTTACTTTTGAAAAATCAAAAATACAGTTCTTAAACGATTTCAATAGAAATATTAGTATTAATGAAAGAAATCAAATTATTCCTTTTGCTATTTTCGACCTTGTGTGCAGGTGCTTGGGCGCAAGTTTCTCAAGTCGATTTTGATGTCGATGAAAAGTTTCAAAAAGCTTTACATCTATTTTTAAACAAGCAATATGAAGCTTCGCAAAAGCTATTTACCGAAATAGATACAGGAGAAATTAATTATTCTAAAAAAAGTTATATCGATTATTACGATGCACAGTGCGCTATTCGATTGAAACAAAAAGGAGCCGATAAAAAAATGCGGCATTTTGTAGAAGCACACCCTTCTCATCCAAAACGAAACAATGCTTTTTTTGATGTTGGTAATTATTATTTTTCTATTGGGAATTATGCACGCGCACGTAAATGGTACGAAAAAGTGGATCAAGTTCGATTAACCAAAAACGAAGGAGAACAGTTCAACTTCAATACAGCCTATAGTTTTTATAAAGTAGAACGCTATAAAGAAGCTACCAAATATTTTGATTTAGCAAAAGACTCCAAAGCTTATGGCGAACAGGCTAAATATTATTTAGGTTACATCGCTTATCAAAATGATGATTATGATACGGCAGATAAATTTTTTGAAGAAGTTTCCGATAGTCTTTCCACCGATAAGGGTTTAGCCTATTACAAGGCCGATCGAAATTTTAAGCGGGGAAAGTTTCAAAAAGCGATTGAAAATGCCGAAAAGCAACTGCCAAAAGCTGATAAAGTTGAAAAATCACAGCTCAATAAAATTATTGGAGAAAGTTATTTCAACCAAAAAAAATATGAAAGAGCAATTCCTTATTTAGAAAAATATCAAGGTGAAAACGGCAAATGGAGCAATACCGATCATTACTTTTTAGGCTATTCGTATTACAAAGAAAAGGACTACGAAAAAGCCTTAACTCAATTTAATAAAATAATCGGAGGTAAAGATAAAGTAGCACAAAATGCTTATTATCATTTAGGAGATACGTATTTGAAATCTAATAAAAAACAAGAGGCATTTATAGCGTTTAAAAATGCTTCTGAAATGAATTTTGAACCCGAAATAAAAGAAGATGCTTCGTACAACTATGCTAAATTAAGTTACGAATTGGGAAATTCATTTGAACCCGTTTCTTCGGTATTAAAAAACTTCTTGAATACCTACCCTAATTCAATACATAGTTTTCAAATTTCAGAATTATTAGTTGATTCTTACTTAAGTTCAAAAAATTATAAAGAGGCTCTTGAGCAATTAGAGAGTGATCCAGTTCAATTGGCAAAATACCCTAAAGTATATCAAAAAGTGTTATTGTTTAGGGGACAAGAGTTTTTTACTCAAGGAAAATACGATGATGCCATTTATCTATTAGGAAAGGCTGCAGAAATAAATGGAGATGATGAAATTTCAAAACGTGCTTATTTTTGGTTGGGTGAAAGCAATTACCGATTAGGTAAGTACGATATCGCTGCTCGGTCGTTCGAAGCCATAACATTACCGTATGAATGGGATCAATTGAAATTAACAGAATACTACTTAGGATATGCCTATTTTAAGTTGAAAGATTACGATAACGCGATAGAGCATTTCAATTTATTCATTAGTACAAACAGCAATAGCTCATACGTTAATGATGCTTACGTTCGATTGGCTGATAGTTATTTTGTAAATGCTGATTATTGGAAAGCTTTAGAATCCTATAATAAAGTAATCACCGAATTTCCTAAAGCAGCACCTTATGCCTTATATCAAAAAGCATTATGTTATGGGTTTTTAAGGCAAAACGATGAAAAAATCAATAGTTTAGAATCATTTATTGCGACATACAAAACCTCAACATATTTAGACGATACATATTACGCGTTGGCAAATGTTTTAATAGCAGAAGGAAATACCAGTGAAGGAATTGCCAATTATAAAAAAATTCAAACAGCGCTGCCAAATAGTCCTTTAGTTTCAAAAAGTATATTGAAAGAAGGTTTATTGTATTACAATGATGATGCTTATGATAAGGCTATTGAACGCTTTAAATCGGTTGTCGAAAAGTTCCCAAAAACGGCAGAAGCCTTACAAGCCGTACAGTCAGCTCGATTAGTGTATATCGACAAAGGCGAACCTGAAACTTACGCAACTTGGGTAAACACCCTTGATTTTGTTGAAATTACTAATGAAGAATTGGATATTACCACATACGCTGCTGCTGAAAAACCGTATTTGAACAATCAGTTACGCGAAGCCGTTGTCGGATTTGAAAAGTATTTAAATCAATTTCCACAGGGGTTACATGTTTTACAAAGCCACTTTTACTTGGCACAAAGTTATTACAAAACGCAACAAGCAAACCAATCAGCTACTCATTTTGCCTATGTTGCCGACGCACCTAAAAGTGAGTTTTCTGAAACGGCAATAGCCACCTTAGCAGAAATTTATTTAAAAGCGAATAAGTACAATAAAGCGATTCCTTATTTAGAGAAGTTAGAAAAAGAAGCCGACTTCGAGGAAAATAAACGATTTGCAGAAACTAATTTGATGAAAAGCCACTACGATAATGAAGACTACAAAAAAACGCTCATTTACGTAAATAAAGTATTGGCAAGAAGCGGAGTTGCGGAAGAAATAAAAAAAGATGCTAAAATTTATGAAGCTCGTGCTTCTTTAGCCACAGGTAATAAATCAAAAGCAAAATCTGCTTATCAAGAAGTAGCCAAAAATGCAGCAGGAAAAATTGGAGCAGAGGCTATTTACTACTTAGCATTATTTGAATTTCAAGATAAAAATTACGAAAAGTCTAATGTATTAATTCAGCAATTAGCACGTGATTTTTCAGCCTACCGCTCTTTTGGAGCGAAAAGTTTAATTATAATGGCTCAAAACTTTTACGGTTTAAAAGATGCTTACCAAGCCACCTATATTTTAGAATCGGTTACTGAAAACTTTAAAGATTTTCCTAAAGTAGTTCAAGAAGCTTCCATTTTATTAGAAGAAATTAAAGAAAAAGAAGCTCAAGTAAATTCATCTATCAAAGCACCATAGTCGTATGAAGCTAATGCAATTATCAACCTATGCGGGTATTATTTGTTTTTTTATCTCACTTTCAGCCCTATCCCAAGATAGAACTGTTGTTAACGACACCTTAAAGTCTGAAAGTGTAATCATTGTAAAATCGTACAATCCGACGATAAATGATGCTTTTAAAATTCAAGATGCGCCTAGTTTTGTTGATCCTAATAAAGAAAAAAAGCAACAACCCAATTATAGAATTCATTCCGTTCCCGTAGCTAGTACCTTTGTGCCTAAAAAAGCCAAAGCTATTGAGGTTGAAGAACAGGAACAAGAAAAGGGGTTCTCAAATTATGCGCGCTTAGCTGCGGGTAATTTTACTAATGTAGAAGCTGAAGCTTTTGTGGTAATCCCCATCGATAAAAAAAGTCAATTTACCACACATATAAATCATCAATCTAGTCAAGGCGGTATTAATGACGTGTTGCTAGATGATTCTTTTTACGATACTTCATTAAAATTAGGATTCGATCGTTTTGAAAAGAAACGCCAGTTCAATGGATTACTAGAAGTCAAACATCAACTTTACAACTGGTATGGCTTGTCAACTGATAGTGGACTTTCGCAAACACAAATCAATCAGATTGATCCTGCTCATAGTTTTGTTGACATAAATTTTAAAGGAAAGCTACATTTAGATACCGATAACTTTGATGGAGGAACGGTGCTGCTTAGACACTTTAGAGATGATTTTGAGGGAAGTGAAAATCATTTTGCGTTAAGTCCTGAATTTAAATTTGTGACAAGAGGTAAAGGTGAAGACTTAGAAATAAAAATACCCACCCGTATTGAATTTTTGCAAAATACATTTAAAAATGACCTTTCAGATATCGAGCAAAGCGTATTTATAGGTGGATTGACACCTAATATTTCTTTAGTTATCGAAGGTATTGATATCAATGTTGGTGTAGGAGCATTTTTTGCCACCAATAAATTAGCTGAAGAAAATAAGTTTTACGTATATCCCAAATTATTGGCAAACTATAAGTTGTTTAAATACGACTTCAATGTTTTCGCTCGTATTTCGGGAGGTTTAGATCAAAATACGTATCGATCTGCAAGTCAAGAAAATCTTTTCGTAGCACCGCAATTAGTAACGGCACCGACTAATAGAACCTATGACGCAAAACTGGGAATTAATGGTAGTTTCTTGAATTTTTTAGGCTTTGAAGCTTATGTAAATATCAAGAATGAAGAAGACTTTGCCTTCTTTTTACCTAGTGTAAATCTTTCTAGCGCCACTGATGAAGTACAAGCATTTGAATATGGAAATGCTTTCGAATATGATTACGGCGATTTAAAAACAACAGCATTTCACGGGAATCTTCAATTTGATATCGATAAAACTTATGGAGTAGGTTTGGAATTTGACATCGCTAATTTTTCCATTTCAAAACAACAGGAAGCTTGGTATTTACCCCAATTGCAAACCGCTATAAAAGGATATTATATTTTTGATAAACAATGGAAAGCTAGTGGTAAATTGTATTACACAGGCGAACGAAAAGCATTAAACCCCATAAACCAAGCTACAGAAAGCTTAAAAAGTTATGTAGATCTAAATCTGCAGGTAGATTATCAAATCAACAAACATTGGTCAGCTTTTATAAAAGGAAAAAATTTAGCTAATCAAAAATATGAACGTTGGTTAAATTATCCTGTACAAACGGCACAAGGACTAATAGGTGTTCGCTATGATTTTGATATTAATAAGTAGTTTCAAGGGGAAATATATAGTTTGAGTAAGCTAATCTCCCTGATTTTATAGCACATTATTATGTTTAAATATTTTAAGCAGTTTTTTATTACTTCTCCAATTTTTGATAGTTCTGTAAAAAACAAAAAAACTAAGCACATTTACGATAGTAAAACCTAAAGCCTCAAATTTAATTCCAATATTGAATATTAGTGTTATAGGGAAAATTACCGTTCCAATTATAGAGAATAATGTGATCGATTTAATGTTTAAAAATAAATCACGGTGTTTTTCTGTAAGCTTATGGTTGTTGATAGAAACAAATACACTGCCATGACCAAACAATGGTGGAGGGTCAAATATATTGGTGTATTCATATATAATCTCTTTAGGTTTATCAACACTAGGAGTATCATAGAATTCAGCTAAAATCATACCTATTTTCTTTCCATTTACTCTTGAGACTAAATGAGCTGATTTGCCATGACCTTCAAGATTAAATTCCCATTTGCCTTTGCCTTTGATTATTTTATAGGATTCTTTTTTAGTCGTAGTTTTAATGCTTTTCCAAGTAAAATAAGCTAACGTAAGTATAATCGATAATAGTATAATTACAAACATCCCTGCTAAGATACTTTTTTTGAAGGCAGTTATTCCTACAAACAACAAAATGAAGCATAGCGCCATAAAACAGATAAAAACTTCTAGGTATACAACACGTGTTTTTTCTTTAATCCTATTGAAAATAGAAGTCTCTACAGCGTTAGAAATTCTTTCATTATGACTGTTACTTTTTTTCACAACCAAAAAGCTAATTAAAGATGGTCATCCCATTCTTTAGTATGGGGTTTTCCTAATTTTGCTACGCTTTTGGCTACTAAAGTGGCGACAGTAGCATCTCCTGTGACATTGATTGTGGTGCGCAACATATCTAAAGGGCGATCAATAGCAAATATAAGTGCCAACCCAACGGCTAATCGTTCAGCAGGAAAACCAACCGTTTCTAATACAATCACCAACATCACCATACCAGCACCAGGTACAGCAGCCGAGCCAATAGAAGCTAGCAGTGCTGTCAAAATAATACTAAGTTGATTAGTTAAGGTTAACCCTTCAGGCCACAAAACTTGCATAATGAAAACAGCAGCTACAGCTTGATATAAACTAGTACCATCCATATTGATTGTTGCCCCTACGGGAAGTACAAAACTCGATACTTCTTGGTCAACACCCACATGTTCTTCTACACGTTCCATTGTAACGGGTAAAGTAGCAGCGCTAGAGCTTGTAGAGAATGCCAATAATTGGGCGGGACTAATTTGTTTTAAAAACCATATAGGTGATTTTTTAGTATAGATGGCTATCGCCAAAACATATACGACTATCATAAGTAATAAACCCAGTACAACAGTACCAGCGTATCGAAGCAGTGCAATCAATATATCAGGATCGTCGGCAGTAACTACCACATTAGCAAGTAAAGCGAAAACAGCATAAGGTGCCGCTAGCATAATTACATCTACCATTTTTAATATCACACTATTTAGGCTATCGAAAAACTTTTTTAAGGGTTTGCTTTCTTTT
>JAHDEF010000095.1 GCA_020628975.1 Aquimarina sp.
TTCCCAACCTTCAATTGCAGTAGCAATATTTAGCATAATTTTGTCCTGAAAAGGATTTGGGTAAACTTTTATCGAGTTCTTGTTGTTTTCAAAATCTGAAATTGAAAGCGTATTCGCATACGCAGCTCTATCAGCTGTTAACACAAACTCGGTATTTGCATCTTTAAGTGGTCCACCATCTTCTTGCATAAAAAATAGCATAATTAGCCTGTGTCCTTCTTCCAATGTTTCAGTTGAAGGAATAGTTGTAGTTGGAGTAAAATTTGTAGGTATAGTAAAGTCAAACGTTGTGGTGTTAGCATTAGATGCTGACCCATTTATAACAGCCTCGAAAGGGCTCGTTCTTACCGTCATTCCATTTCCATCAACTTCCCTTACTTGCATAGCAACATAAGTTAAATCAGCTTCTACCGCTGAGGTTATTGATGTTGCATAAGTGGTAGTAATAGAAACGGTTTCTCCTGGTTCAAATACAGGTCTAGTTTCATTGGCTATAACATAATCATCTACATTATCCCAAGAAATAGATTGTGGACGATCGTTAATATCAGGTGTGCCTACTAATCTATAGGTATGTACCCAATCTACCATCATGGTATTAATAGTATCATCTTCTAAATCACTTTTTGGTGGTAAGCCCCCAAGCCAAGTCGCTTGATTGGTCCATAAATCAAAAATAATTTCTAGCTCTCTAGTAAATTCTCTATCTTCAATGAATGGAGCATTAAATCTCTGCTCACCAACTCTCACTGATCCAGCAGGTTCTCCGTTTAGGTAAAATTGAATATTTTGAGCATCTTTCCACCAAACTCCGTACGTGTGGTATTCTTCGTTCCATGGAACTCCTTTAAGCGGATTAGTATCGGATAGATTATTACTGTCAAAATTCCCATGGTTTCTGATTTCCTTAGGATTTAAGTTTTCGTCAACATGAAAATATTGCGAATTCATTTGGGTAGGGAAATTGGGCTGGCAACCACAAGATGGTTTAGAATTATTTTCAATAATGTCTATTTCATCTCTATTAAAAGAATCCCCATTGTTTAACCAAAATGTATTATAGGCCGATATATGGGCTGTTTTGATTTTAGCTTCAGTGTACATAGGGTAACTCATTTCATCGATAGAGTGAATTCGAGCCGATTGAAACCAGCGTCCTTCAGGATTACTTTCGTTTAATGTGGCTTTAATCCATAATTTTCCGTCAGATACTCCAGAGTTATCATCTGAACGAGACATATAAACTGGAAACGGATAATTCCAGATTGACTTAAACCATTTACTTCCATCAATAGCATTGCCGCTAAATTCATCGGACATAGAAGATACACTTTCCCAAGATTGACCAGGTGGAGGTGTAGGTTGTGCAAACGATTGTATTGCTGTTGTAACTAAGCATACAATCAAAGAGATTGTTTTTAAATTCATTTTTTGTACAATTATAAATAGTATGAAGCAAAAATAAGTCCTTAATAATTAGTTATGTAATAAAACTAAAGTTTTTTGATTTTATGAGTATTTTGTTTCACATAAGCACTCCATCCCGAGTAGCTTTTGGTGTCTCCCATTTTTGAATTAGAATTGTAGAAATGGCATACTGCCGCAGCTAATCCGTCAGTAGCATCAAGGTTTTTGGGTATTTCTTTTAATTTGAGCATTTGTTGTAGCATTTTAGCTACTTGCTCTTTACTAGCGTTTCCGTTACCCGTTACAGCCATTTTAATTTTTTTTGGCAAATATTCTGTTATAGGAATTTCACGACTCAGCCCAGCAGCCATAGCTACCCCTTGCGCACGCCCTAGCTTTAACATGGATTGAACATTTTTCCCAAAAAATGGTGCTTCAATCGCTATTTCATCGGGTTGAAAAGTATCAATCAATTCGATTGTTCGTTCAAAAATTTTTTTGAGCTTTAGATAGTGATCGTTATACTTTGATAAATTCAACTCATTAAGCTGCACAAAATGCATTTTTTTATTGACTACCTTAATTACTCCAAACCCCATAATAGTGGTACCTGGGTCAATACCCAATATGATTTTTTCGACGCTCAATTCGTTTTTTTATTTAGGATTAATGGGAGTTTAAAATTGCAAGTTACAGGAACACCTTGTATGTAACCTGGCTTAATAGGATTAATAGCGTTAAGTGTACTATCAATAGTTGACTTTATAGCTTCTGATGCTAACATTCTCGTGGGCAAATTAGCTGAAATTATACCATTTCTATTTACTTGTATTTTTATCCAAATAGTGTCATTTTCAATTGTTGACCATACTATTTGTTGGGGCAATTGCTTTTGAATAAGTGTTGAAAGTTGCTCTTCAAAGCATTTTTTTTGGGTGTTGCAGGGCTTAATTTCAGGGAATAATTCTAACTCCAATTCATTCAAACGCTCATCGAAGTTTTGGTTGATTTGTTGTTGATTGTTATGCCAGCGATCACAGCTTGTTAAAGCATTAGCGAATAGTAGCATAAGAATCAATTTTCTAAACATTTTTAGTTGTCTTAATGTCAATTTGAGATAAAGGTATGGTTTTTGAAAAATCTTTAGCAAAAGTATGAATATCTCAAATTATCAATAAATTAGAGTTTTAAAGTAAATTTCAGGAAAAGAATTATGGATATATTTTTAGTAGTAGTAGGTTTTATGTGTGTTATCGTTGGTGTTTTAGGTAGTTTTTTACCTGTTTTACCAGGGTTGCCTATCAGTTGGCTTGGTTTGTTATTAGTACACCTAACTACTGCAGTAAGTATTAATTATACTTTTTTAGGAATTTGGTTAGCGGTTGCTTTGTTAGTTTTAATATTAGACTATATCATTCCCGCAGTAGGAACCAAAAAATTCGGCGGAAGCAAATATGGAGTTTACGGTACTACAATAGGACTTATTGTTGGCTTGTTTTTTCCTCCTTTAGGTTTTGTTTTAGGTCCTTTCATTGGGGCGTATGTGGGTGAAATGTTACATCAACAAAATTCGAAAGTAGCCGCTAAAGCAGCTTGGGGTTCATTTGTAGGTTTTTTAACTTCTAGCTTTATGAAATTTATAGTGAGTTTAATTTTCGTGGGTCTATATTTTTGGAAAGTATCAGCAAATTTTGAAGGCTTATTTCCTTTCTTTTATCGCTAAAAATTTTCCGGAAATCAAATTCATTTCATACGGCCACACACAACTTGCAAACGCCTTGAGCATTAATTTCTACAGAAGAAATTTGATGATTTGGCAACCTAATTTTTATTTCATCTTGAAGGTATTCGCAAGTAACCCTTTTGCAAATGGTACATTGAAAATGAAGATGTTGATGTGAGTGGGAATTTGAAGAGCATTCATGTCCACACATAGCATAATAGGTATCGTTGGGTTCTGTTTTCGCTTTATGAATCAGTCCTTCATCAATCAACGTATTTAGCGTGCGATATAGCGTGCTGCGATCTGCAATTACGGTATCTTGTAATTCACTGTACGGAATCGCAGCATTATATTCTTTTATAGCAGAAAGAATTTGTAACCGAGAACTTGTTTGTTTAAGCCCTCTTAACTTTAATAATTCTTTCGCGAAATTTAATGCTTCATTCATTTATCAAAAGGTTAGGGTAGCAGTTAGATTCATATTAATTCCTTCTTCATCAGAAAAAAGTCTCAGACGATTTAAATAGTCACGGTAAGTAGTATTTAAAAGATTATTGGCTTTTAGAACTAAACGTAATTGAGTATTATTGAAAGGAATTTCAGCGGCTATTTTTGCTCCAAGTAAATAGTAGGCTTCTGGAGGTAGGGGGTATTCTGGGAAATTTTCTAAAGTGGGAAAGCGTTTTTGTTCAAAAGTATATTTATGATTTGCTTTAAAGGAAACATTTGTCCATTCTTTACCTAAAAAACGTATAGGATTTAATAATGTATATCCTAAGGTGGCTCCTAAATTATTAGCAGGAGCAAAAATTACGGGTGTTTCGTTTGAAATATCTTCTGCCCACAAATAGCTTCCTTTTATATTTAAAGCCCATCTTTTTGAAATTTCATAAGCTAACGATGCATCAAAACCTGTAAAAACAGCTTTTTCTGTTTGTTGATATTTAAATAGCGGAAGTTGGTTAAAAAAGTTATTAAAGAAGCCTGAAGGTTCTAAATAAATATAATTTTTAAAATCTTGCACATAGGCTAACGCATTAATTGACATACGATCAGACAAATGAAGATCGACCCCCGTGGTAATTTTTAGTGCAGACTCATTTTTTAAATCCGTATTTCCTAATTCATAACTGGCTACACCCACGTGAACACCATCACTAAAGCGCTCGTCGATGGTTGGGTTTCGTTGTGCGTAACCAATGTTAAAATGGTAAGCAGTAGCATTAGGTTGGTATTTTACCCCAAAACTTAATGTAGAATTTGAATAGGTGTCCGAAAAACGTTTTACACTTTCGTTAGGTCGGTTGGTTACTACATTTTGTTGTTCGCTCGATATTCTAGCACCTAATTCCGTATCAAAATCACCAAAATTTCCTTTAAATACTCCGTAGAAAGCAGCATTTTTTCGAATATAATCAGGAATTAAACGCCTTCTATTTGTTTCGAAATTGGTGTTGTTTGCGTAAATATATTGAGTTCCTAATTCTGATTTAAAATGTGGACTAAACTTTTTTTGCCAGTTGGCTTCAAGCTGATAGGCATTTTGCTTTAAATCAAGCACGGGGGTTTCTGATCGATTTCCTCTTCTTACATCAAATTCTTGTCTTCGATTTAATTGAAAAGCTATAGCTGTTTCAATTTTAGAGGTTGCGTTCAAGGCTATTTTATTTTCCCACTTAATTAAACTATGTTTTACTTCTTGCCTTGGGGCTTCAATTCCGAAACTGTGAGTAGATTCCGTAAATTGAGGTTCCGTTAAATTTAAAACACGTTCCAAATCATTAGGTGTAGCACTTAAAGCACCACGTAAAATTCCGAGTTTTGTATTGAAAAAAGAAGCATTTATAGCCGATTTCCATTTTTTTGATAAATCAGATTCTAATTGTAAACTGATATTCTGTTGTTTATACCCTGTATTATTTAGATAGTAGTTGGGGGCACGTCGATCGCCACTATTTCTTAAAGTTCCAGTAACTTTCCAACCAATTTTGCCTTTATATTGCTGTAATTGAGCCGAAATTCCAGTTCCAATACCATTAGATTCTAAAAAAATATTAGTTCTACCGTGTAAATGGGGTTCTTTTTCAATAGGTTTTACATTGGCCAAAACGACACCTCCTAAATTCGCTCCAGGATATTTAACCACACCAATACCTTTTATTACCGAAATATTATCAACGGTTTGTGGATCAATTTCAGGAGCATGATCGATGCCCCATTGTTGTCCTGCTAAGGCTACGCCATTGCTTAAAATACTTACCCGATTGCCGTAGAGGCCATGAATAATAGGTTTACTTATTGCCGCTCCGTTTTTAAAAGCGCTAACCCCTGTAAATTTCTCGGTGAGTTGCCCAAGGCTTTCACTTAAATTATCCTGAATTTTTTGGCGAGATATACTAAGCGTTTCTTGTAAATCTTCTGAACTATGTGCTGTAATTACTAAATGATCTAATTTATTTTGTCGATGTGCTAACTTTATGTCTTGCGTGTCATCAGTAATTATATTAATTAATTTTTTTTGAGTTTCACAACCCAAATGACTTACTATTAAATGATAGCTCCCTGGGCATATATTGGTGATTGTATATGAGCCAGTTTTTGAGGTGATAACACCTTGCTTCGTTTCTTGTAAGTATACTTCAGCTAGGCTTAAGGGAGTTCCAGAATCAGCATCGGCAACAGTACCCTGTAAACGAATATTGCAGGACTGTGACCATCCTGCAATATAAATTCCCGTAAGGAAAAGTAGGTTAAAGAGTTGTTGGTATATTCTCATCTATATCGTTAATTTCAATATCAACATTTAGTTCCGTAACTCCACCAACAGTGTTATCTAATGTACCAGCTTTGGCACTAGCAGCATCTTTGTTAGGTTCGTGTACTAATTTAATATTAATACTTGCAGGTGTAGCAATGGTACCTGTAACTATTGTAGTCGATAAGCCTGTTGGATTACCATTTTCGTCTTCATCATTATACGTAATATTGATACCATCTGTAGCGGTAAAAAATAATTGGTGCTCATCATCTTCTTCTTCAATTTCTACCGTGACATCTTCATCAGGGTTCGTCAAAGTAATTTCAGCATCATAGGTGGTGGCAGCTTTAAGTGGGGCTGACTGCGTTATAGTGTTTGCACCATCTTCCAAACCTTGAGAAGCAATTGCTACAAATTCAATAGTATTGTTTGTGCCTGATTCGGTTAACGTTAATTTTAATTCAGTAATTAATTCTTCTTCATTTACATCATTAGGAACATCCTTGTCATCTTCACAAGAATATAAAAATAGTGTTGCAAGCCCTAGCAGTAATAAAAATGTCTTTTTCATGATTGATAATTTTTTTCAAATGTAAGACAAATTCACAAATGCAACAACGATGCATTTAAGAAGTTTTGTTTCACAGATCAAGATGCAAACTTTTGGAATGTTAAGTTTATTTATTTGTCAATCAGATAAGTGTGTGAAAATTGTATTGGAATGACAGATAAAATGGATGCAATATTCCGTGATTTTTAGGGCTCAAGTTAAAAACTTGGGGATTAATTTATCTTTGTGGGTTAAAAATTTTAGT
>JAHDEF010000096.1 GCA_020628975.1 Aquimarina sp.
TCTTTCCTGTGATATTAAGCTTAGTTTGGATTAATTTAAAGCAGTTGACTAGGAAGTAATTTATTAAAATTGTAATGTGTTTAGAAAGATAAAGTAGCGTCAAGGCTGTCTAAAAAGCTGAAAATTCTCTAAACGAACATTGAGCGAAGCCGAAATGTGGTTTGATTATCAATTCATACACAGGCTTCGACTAACGCTCAGCTTTCGTTTATGATACTTTTTAGACAATCTCCTCATTTGGATATTGATAATATGATTTAGCAACAAAAAATTCGCACAAAAAAACCTCCCAAAGAAAACCTTAGGAGGCGAGTGTGAATAATTAAGTTGGTTACTTAATCGTACTATTATACATTTTGGATTTTAGTAATATGTGCCTCTCCTTCTAATGGCGCAAATACACTAACGATAGCCGCTCCATTAATTGGTTTAGCCGTTACTGGCGTTGCATTGCAAAAGAAATGGTAGTTAGTACCTGCTACGATCTGAATCGAAACAGCTACTGGGCTGTAGTTAACTCCTACTAATCCTGCTATTGCTTCTTCGAATGCTTTTTTTGCTTCTGTTGAAATTTTACATGTGTATAATGAATATGCTCCTACTAATGCCATGATATTTTATTTTTAAATTGGTTACTTTTTCTACCTACTCTTTAAGGTTTTCGGCACCCCCCTAAAACAAGTTCGTTAGCGCTACGATTTTATTTCTACTACAATTTTAAATCACAACACCTGTTCTTAAACTACAAAAACAGTGAATGATTCTTTTTTCTTAGTAAACGGTTAATTTTTTGAAGTTTATAAAAAAACAGGTATCCCTTATTTAAAAATCATTAGCCCTAATTTTTCAAAGACTTATTTTTTTTATAGCTTCACTTCAATTATTAACCATATTTTAAATATTTACATTATGTCATTAGACCCTAATGAAATCTTCAATATTGATATTACTATTGATACTGAAGGGCTAGAAGATGTTGTTAACAACTGTAATCTTGGAGCAGGAACTTTCGAAGAACCTATTTTCGCTGATAGCTTTGCTGTTGTAGGAGACTTAATTGAAGTCCCTATAGAACAAAATGCAGGACGTTCAGTATATCCAGTGAAAGCCATTCAATTTAATATCAAAGAAAAAGTAGCTGGTCAAAACCCAACACTAAAGTTATTATGTGTTAACCTATTAGATGTTACTAAACCACACACACTAATGCTTGATCAGGAGTTAATTGATGATGTATATGACGTTAACTTTGACTGCACGAACCTTACCACACAAGGCAGATTGCTTTGTGTTCCTTCAAATGATGCTAGTGACTGTATTTTAGACTTTAACCTTAACTCTCCTTTAGAACCTGCTGGAAACTATAACTTCAATGCTTTTACAACTATTTTCACAATGGAAATAAGTGGTATTACTTGTTGTTTTAGTATTGATCCGTTTTATCGAATAAGAAGAAGAACAAGGCGATAATTTGAATTCTATAAAGACTAGGTACATATCTTTTATATTTTTACTAATTACATATTTGTCTTTTTCTCAAAATAATATAGATAGACATGTATCTAGTCCTATTATTGATTCTAAAATTCAACTCCTAAATCAAGAAAATAGACCTTCTAAAGGTCTCGAGCTAGCCTCTAATTTATTATTACTTGCTCAAAAAGAAAATCTACTTATTATTGAAGCAGAGGCATATGAGCATATTTGTGTTTTTCAACAAGACTTAGGCAATAACTCATTGGCTCTTGATGCTGCTTTTAAAGCACTTCGGATTTACGAAAGTTTGCTCTTAGAAGATGGACAAGGCGTTGCCTTATCCAATATTGCTAATCTTTATTTTACACAAAATGAATTAGATAATTCTTTAAAATATTTAAATAAGGCTTTAAAACTTACTCAAGACAAAGACATCTATAATGAAATAGCGATTAAAGTAAATATTGCCGAAGTATTTAGAAAAAAAAACAGGCTTGATAGTTCTAAATATTATTTAACAAAAGTATTATCAGAAATTAAATTAAATGATTTTCAAAAAGAAGGGTCTTTATATGGGTATGCATTAGGTAATTTGGGTATGATCTTTAATAAAGAGGGAAAGCTTGACTCATCATCTATTTATCTTAAAAATGCTATAGAAACAATAAAGCTCACTAAAGACTTTTATTCCACGTCAACCTACCTAGCAGAATTAGGAAAAGTATATTATAAAAAAGGTCAACTTAAAAAAGCTTTTACTAAGACCAATGAAGCCTTATCTATTGCTAAAAAAGCTAATCTAAAAGAACAAATTAGAGATTTCAATCAGCTTCTTTCAAACTTCTATGCTGATCAAAATAATTATAAAAAAGCCCTTTACCACCAACAGCAATTTCAAATTTACCAAGATAGCCTAGTCAATAAAGAAAATGTCAAAAAGATAGAGCAACTAAAAGCTGGTTATGAAATTGACAAACGAGAAACTCAAATTGGGTTACTACACAAAGTCAATAGCACTCAGAAAAAGTGGTTGATTTCACTAGGGGTTGGTATTTTAAGTTTTATACTACTGGCTTCTTTATTATTCATGAGTCGTAGAAAAGTACGCAAAGCCAATATTGTTTTAGCACAACAAAAAGAAGAAATCTCAAAACGTGAACAAGAGAAAGCCTGGCTATTAAGAGAGCTTAATCATCGTGTAAAAAACAACTTACAAATGGTAGCCAGTTTATTAAATCTACAAAGCAATAAGTTGAGTGGTCACCCTGCCCAAGAAGCTATTCTTATTGGAAAACAACGTGTAGAAGCTTTATCCTTAGTACACCGTAAGTTATACCAAGAAGGCGTCGATACCCGTATCAACATCAAAGATTATATTACCGAATTGATCCTTGGACTCTTCCACGCTTATAATGCTAACTTTAAACCTCAAATCACTATTAGTGACGATGTGAGTGTCAATATCGACAGTGCCATCCCACTAGCCTTAATCGTCAATGAAATTATCATCAACTGCTTAAAGTACGCTTACAAAGGCATTGAAAACCCATCTCTAGAAGTTGAAATTAGTATGTTACCCGAACAACGATTGGCCATTCACATTTGGGACAACGGGGTCGGCTTCGACGAAAATGCCGAAATGAAAGATTCCCTAGGGATGAAAATCATTAAATCCTTAACACGTCAATTAGATGGTAGTGTTACTCACTTTAATGAAGACGGCGCACATTGGCGCCTGAATGTACTTGGGAAATGATTTTTAGTTGTCAGTTGTGGGTTGGGAGTTGGGAGTTGTCAGGTAGAAGGTATTTTCTTTTTGATAGTTCTTTTCTTGAAGGAAAAAACTCCTAATCGGAAAATTTTCCTTCAACCCACCGTCATGCCGTTGAAGAACGGCATCCCCTCCGAGGAAGCACAAAACCTAAACCTTCCCAAATGCAAAGTCTAATTTAACCATACAGACTTCGGCTCCGCTCAGCCTTCGTAACTCGTAAGCGAAGCCGAAGGGTGGAAACATGAGTACATTTCTAACATTCAGGGTTCGACTAAAGTTTATGCTGAGCTGCGTCGAGGTACTCACCCTTCGATCCAGTTCGAACCCTGAGCGAAGCCGAAGGGTGTACAATACACATATATCTAAAATAAAACACAATTTCACTTTGAATTTTAAAGAATTTTAAAACGAAAATCATTTAAAAAAATAACCCATGAAAATCTTTAAAATTACCATCACAGCACTATTACTATCATTCGCTGCAATCAGCTGCTCTCCTGACACTGCTGATGTAGAAACACAACAAAATAGTACCGAAAATGTAAGTGAAGTGGAAACCTTCTCTCCATTCATGAGAATTAGAAGTAGAGACAAAAGATAAGTCATTTACCTTAAACCCGATAAGCGCTGATTTGCAATCAGTGCCTACACAATAGATAAAATTGCTATATAATTGATTTTTTAGCTTTTTTAAGATTCTAAATGTACTTAAATCAAAAGCACGTGTTCTTACAATAAAAAAAACACGTGCTTTTTATTATATTTGTATACAGTTGAATTAAAACCATAGGTGATGAATACAAAATTGACCCTTACCATAGAGCAAACAGTAATAGAAAAAGCCAAAAGCTACGCCAAAACAAAAAACCGTAGCTTATCGGACATTATTGAAAACTATTTAAAGCATTTGACTTCAGACGCTAGTGAGAAAAAACATTCTTCATTAATCAATTCTTTAAAAGGCTCTTTTAAAGCTCCTGAAAATTTCGATTACAAAGAAGAGCTTGGTAAACGTTTGTCTGAAAAATATCTATAATGGATAAGGTACTTATTGATACGGATGTCATTTTAGATTTTTTCTTCGACAGACAACCCTTTTCCGAATTTGCTTCCAATGTATTTAGTTTATGTGAGCAAAAAAAAATACTAGGTTATACTACTCCATTAATTATTGCAAACAGTTACTATCTATTACGAAAAACAGCAAAGCATGAAATTATCGTTAATAAACTCTATCAACTACTCAGTTTTATAGATGTTATAGAAATGAATAAAAATACAGTGATTAATGCTTTAAACTCTAATTTCAAAGATTTTGAAGATGCGCTGCAAAACTTTTCTGCTATTCAAACGAATTCTATAACAATAATACTTACTAGAAATACTAAAGACTTTAAGAAAAGTGAGCTAGTAGTGATGACACCTGAAACTTATGTTAAAGGTAGAAGGTAGAAATTATTTTTTTTGAAACTTCTTTTTTGATGGAAAAAAATCCTAATTGGAAAATCCCCCTTCAAAACGTCATGCCGTTGAAGAACGGCATCCTCTCCGAGAAAGTACAAAACTTCAACATATTTTAATCGCTTAATACCTCTAGTGCTAGAGGCACCTTTCCGCTTCGCACAGCTGTGACAGTAACAGTCAACAAAAAACTACACCTAACCGTCATCCCTGCGAAGGCAGGACCCCCCTCCGAAGAAGTCCTAAACCTTAACTTACCTTAATTATTTTTTACTTCAGTTCTCAATGAGCCTGATGAAAATCAGGATCTCATTAAATATGACTACGAAGTTTGACTAAAATTCTAGATGAGGAGGTTGACTAAAAAAATTAACGAAGGCTGAGCGATACTTGAAGACTATTAATTAATAGGTAATCAAATTATATGTTGACTTTGTTCAATGGAAAATTTTAACATTCTTGATTTTTTAGACAGTGTCAATACAACTAATTATCAATTTATTTAAAGATATCTAAAACAAGATTTTCAAAACACTTCACAACTTTTGGGCTAATCCTTAGTTTCTATTAAAACTCAATGCGCCTCAGTAACTTCCTTAAATAAGGATTCAATATCCAATTGTTTTTCTTTTAAGTGAGTAATTTTTAAATGTTGTGCTACGGCAAAATCAAATAGAGCAGTTGGTTCTTGTTGTGAAAATACTATTTCAAAACAATTATTTGGTTTTATTTTTAATGAAGAAAAATGAGGTAATGATTTCAGTAATTCTGAATTAAAATCGGTGTCAAAACCGACTTCGTAAATAGTACTTTCTTGATTTGTATGTAATAAGCGATCATCAACTAAATTCCCTTTATTTATAATTATTACACGGTCACACATAGCATTTACTTCTTGCATAATATGTGTAGAAAGTAATACGGTTTTGTCTTTTCCTAAGTTCCTAATCAAATTACGAATGTCTTCTAATTGATTGGGGTCTAACCCTGTTGTAGGTTCATCAAGTAACAATACCGCAGGATCATGAAGGATTGCTGCAGCAAGTCCCACACGTTGTCTATACCCCTTAGAAAGCGTCCCTATTTTCTTTGAGAGGACATCGCCAAGCCCTGTCAATTCTACAACTTCATCAATACGCGCAATGGGTGTATTGTAAACAGCGGCATTAAAACTTAAATATTCTTTAGGATATTGTTGTAAGTACAAAGGGTTATGTTCTGGTAGATAACCAATATGTTTTTTCACTTCGAAATGGTCATCTTCAATGTTTAAATTATTAACCCAAGCTGCTCCTTTACTCGATTTTTCGTAAGTCGTAAGTATTTTTAATAAGGTAGACTTTCCTGCACCATTAGGACCTAAGAAACCAACAATTTGACCATTAGGAATTTCAAATGAGACGTCATTCAAGGCTAAATGGTTATTATATGATTTAGAAAGTTGATCGACTTTTATGGGCATGGAATTAAAAGGATTTTAATTTGATGAATTATATCTTTCTTAACAAAATATTATTTTAAAAAGCGTCACCCTGAATTTATTTCCGGGTCTCACATAAATATAGTAGCCTTTACAGCTGATGAGATACGGAAACAGGTTCGGTATGACAAAATTGTATTTTAAAATCAAAAATACGCTCTTTTTATTTTGTAGTTACAAAACTTTAAATACATTTGTGCCACACAATAACAACAGATGAATAATTTATTTTACACATTTTCATTTTACTTCTTCTACTTTTTTAAGTAAGAAGCGGGATGTTGTGTAATATAAATTTAAAATAAATTATATGAAATCCCGATTCGCTAAGAGTCGGGATTTTTTTTTGAGTACTATGCAAAAAACAATAGGAATTCAAGGAGTAAAAGGCTCATACCATCACCAAGTAGCATTAAGTTATTTTGGAAATGCTATTGAAATTGATGAATGCATGTCTTTTCAAGAGCTGGTAAAAAGCATCGAG
>JAHDEF010000097.1 GCA_020628975.1 Aquimarina sp.
AAGTACGAAAAGCGTTAAAGTATCGGTATATAACAAAAAACCCCTTTAGAATGCTTTCTAATGGGGTTTTAACTGTAGGATTGTTAAATTTAAATTCCCGTATAATTACTAGGCGTTATTTGCTTTAATTCATTTTTAATAGCTTCAGAAACTTCTAAAGTATCAATAAATGCTGCAATGGAATGTGCATCAATTTTAGAGTTTGTACGAGTTAAACCCTTTAAAGCCTCGTATGGATTCGGGTAAGCTTCACGACGCAAAATCGTTTGAATAGCCTCAGCAGCCACTGCCCAATTGTTTTCTAAGTCTTTTGCTAGTTTATCTTCATTAAGCAACAGTTTATTTAAACCCTTTAAACTAGATTGAAATGCAATTAGAGTATGCCCTATCGGAACACCAACATTTCTCAAAACCGTACTATCCGTTAAATCGCGTTGTAAACGACTTACAGGTAATTTTGCTGAAAGGTGTTCGAATAATGCATTTGCAATACCTATATTCCCCTCACTATTTTCAAAGTCAATAGGGTTTACCTTATGTGGCATTGCAGAAGAACCTACTTCACCTTTTTTGATTTTTTGCTTGAAGTAGTCCATAGCTACATAAGTCCAAATATCTCTATCTAAATCAAGCAGTATATTATTAATACGCTTTAAGGCATCAAATAATGCTGCCATATGATCGTAATGTTCAATTTGAGTAGTTGGAAAAGAATGGTGTAGCCCTAATTTTTCTTCTACAAATTTAGTTCCAAAAGCTTTCCAATCTATAGATGGATACGCTACGTGGTGTGCATTGTAATTTCCTGTAGCACCACCAAATTTGGCTGCGTGAGGAATTTCTGAAATCAAGTTGAATTGTTGATTCAAGCGCTCCACAAACACGTAAAACTCTTTTCCCAAACGCGTAGGCGAAGCTGGTTGACCATGTGTTCTTGCCAGTAATGGAATATCGGCCCATTCAGTAGATAAACTTTCAATTTTGGCAACCAACTCTTTATAAGAAGGATTATATACTTCTTCTAAAGCTTCCTTAATACTTAAAGGAATAGCCGTGTTGTTAACATCTTGAGAAGTTAGCCCAAAATGAATAAATTCTTTATAGGCAGAAAGCCCTAATTTATCGAAAGCCTCTTTTATGAAATACTCTACAGCTTTTACATCATGATTCGTTACGCTTTCTATTTCTTTAATTCTAAGCGCATCTTCGCTATTAAAATCGTTGTAAATCGCTCTTAATTGAGGAAAAAGAGAAGCATCAACTTTAGCTAATTGTGGTAACGGAATTTCGCAAAGTGCTATAAAATATTCTATTTCTACTCGAACTCGATATTTAATTAAGGCTTCTTCACTAAAATATGCGCTTAAGGCCTTTGTTTTTGAAGCATAGCGACCATCAATAGGTGAAATTGCTTGTAAAGCTGCTGTAACTGACATAAATCTGCTTTTAAACCGCTAAAAAAACTGCGGTAATTATATTGAAAAGCGCGAATTTACGGATTTTGTATGGATTTGTTGAGTGTTAAGATTAACTATAGATTTAGCAATCGACTAATCATCAGGTAGGCCTTCAAAAGCGGTGCGTTTATTTTTAAACCAAGCTTGCAATGCGTCGGGGTTTTGCATAAGTACTCGCATATCACTCATAGCTTTTAAATGTTGAGGTTCTTTTTTGTTCATCATTTCTATACCATGATTTTTGCTCATTTGAGCAATTTCTTCAAAAGTATTGGCTTTGAATTCGATATCACAAGCCCCTCCCAATTGTCTGCAAGTCATCGTTTTCATAGAAATAATATTTATGCTGTATCTAATATACAGATTTTTAGACGGACAAAATAATTAAGTTTTTGTCAATTTCTAACTTGCTAAAGTCAAAATGCTTTTGGATGAATTGAAAACATTCTGGTGTGTAAAAAAACACATGAGTAGGATCATTTTTGTACCACCAGGTACCAAAATCAATAGTTGCTTGTAAAATATTTGTTTGTAGAATTAGTTTTGCATTAGGGAGTAATAATGACTTTAATCGTTCAAATTCTTTAGCAGGATTATTAAAATGTTCAATGACCTCGCAAGAGGTTATATAGTCATATTGTTGTGTAAAAACTGCTGGATTATTTTTATAATAAGGATCATAACCTACACTATTGTAGTTTTTTTGCTGAAGCAATTTGGCTACAATTTCCGACCTACCGCAACCGAAATCTAATCCCTTGTGTTTTTCTGTAAACGAATTTTTTACTGCTAAAACACAAGGGCTAACAAAATTTTGATAGCCCTGTTGCGTAATATCATCACTGTGACTATCGTAGCGTTTTTTTTCTTCTGTAGGGTGCAAAAAAGCAGTAGGCCCCACAAAAACACCTGTACAATTGGTACAGCTATAATAATCTCTATTTCTGCTATGGTGTATTTTAGTTCCTTCGCCGTTACACAACGGACATAAAGTCTCCAAAATTATAAGCTTTTAATTTTTTGCCATTTTTGTTTCCAAATCGCTAATTCATCTTGATGCTTATCAATTCGCTTATACACATCTGCCACTAACGGATTACTTTTATCGGCATGTTTAAAAAATTGTAGATTATTTTCTAACTGCATGATATCGCCTTTCACATCATCCATTTTCTTTTTAATAAAGTTCTTTTCGCTTTGAATTAAACGATCATCTTCCTGATCCTTTAACTCTGCAATTTTTGTTTCAAACTTAATTAATTCTGATTCTTGTTTATTAAGGTTTAATTTTGAAAATAACCCATCTAATACTTTACTAAAATCCTCTTCTACCTTACGCATTTTGTAAGGCACAGCTCCTAAGCCTTTCCATTCTGTGATTTTAGTTTTGATAGCTTCAAGATCTTCTAACGCCTCATTTTTAATATTTTCAATAAAAGAAACTTTTTTGTTATAATTTTCTAACTGTTCTTTATTGGCTTCATCTTTTTGATTGTGAATACGATCAAAATAATAATTACAAGCATCTTTAAACTGCTTCCAAATTTTATCACTTTCCTTACGCGGTACGTGACCTATTTTTTTCCAATCATTTTGAATTTTCTTCATTAAAGGTGTTGTCACCTCAAAATCATCACTTTCTTTATTGGCTACTGCGATTTCTATGAGTTCTTTTTTCTTTTGAAGGTTTTCTAGCTGCTCGCCTTTCATTCCCTTATAGAACTCATTTTTCCCTCTATTAAAAAGTCTTTCTGCTGCCCTAAATTCATCCCAAATACTATTTTTAAATTCATTAGGTACACGCCCTACGCCTTTAAATGTATCGTGAAGAGATTCTACTTCTTTAATTGCTTTTTGCCAATCGTTATGTCCTGTCTTTTTACGCTCGGCTATAGCATTTATTTCAGCAATAATTTCGCGTCTTCGTGATAAATTAACTTCTTGTTTTGCATCTTGTTCTGCAAAATAAGCTTGACGCTTGTCGTGAATAATCTTTGTTAATTCGCTAAACTTATCCCAAATAAGATCTTTGTATTCTTTGGCAACAGGACCAATTTCTTCTTTCCAAATTTTGTGAAGCACCTGTAGCTCTCTAAAAGCACGAGTAGCATTATCTTCTTGCGTAAGTTCTTTTGCACGCTCAATAATTTTAACTTTTTGCTCTAAATTTTGTTTAAAGTCTTTATCTCGAAATGAGCGATCTAAATGTACAATTTCATAAAACTTATCGACATGATGGTAAAAAGTATTCCACGTGATGTTATTCTTGTCTTTAGGTATTGCACCCGCTTGATGCCAATTTTCTTTAATTTCCTTGAAAACATTAAATTTTTGACTCACTGTACGCTCGGAATCAGCAATTAATACTTTTAAATCCTCTATAAGTTGTAAACGAACTTTTAAGTTATTCTCTAAGTTCGTTTGAATGTTTTTGTAATACTGATTTCTTTTGTCTTTATAATTGAAATAAAGCTCGTTAAAAGCTCTTTTTAAAGGTGTGGTGTAATAGAAATCAATTTCATTACCACCTTCAGCAATAAATTCAGCCTTGCTAGCGGCTGCAGCTTCATCAAAATTCTGATTGAATTGAGAACGTATAGCTTCTACCTGATCCTTTATCAATTGAACAGGATAAGAAGAAATTAATTTTTTAAGACTCGCCAACAATTCTTCTTGAGAAAATTGGGTGTAATCTTCTTCAGGAATAACAATTACCTCCTTAGGGGCTGCCGCTACTTCTTTGTGCTCTTCAATATGTTCTTCCTTACTCTCTTTTAGGCTTTCCTCCTGTACTTCTTCATTGCTCGCTACTTGAGGCGTTTCTGAAGGAATTATTTTACCTGAAATTTCTTCGTTAGGGGTAGCAATACTTTCTTCTAGAACAGTTTCACTGGTTTCATTAGTAGAAGTAGTTTCTTCTGTAATAATAGCTTCTATTTTTTTTTCTGAAGTTGACTCAGAAATTTTAGAAGTGTTATCTAATGTTTTTTCAGCTTCGCTGTTGTTATTGTTTTCAGAATTTGTGATTTCCATGACTGACTGCAATAATAGTGTTCAAAATTAGTGGGTTCAATATACAAAAAATGCTATGGGTGTAGCGCTCTAACTATTCCAAATTTCCCAAGCTTTTTCAGCTTGTAAAATGAGCATTCGGTATCCATTGATCGCTTTAGCACCTTTATCAATCCCTTTCTGCATAAAAGTGGTGACCTCTGGATTGTATATTAAATCGAACATAATGTGCTGATTTGTTATGAATTGGTAGGGTAAATTTGGACTTTGATCGACTTTGGGAAAGGTGCCAACTGGTGTGCAATTCACAATCAAATGATGCGCATTTATAATAGCTTCATCAATTTCATCGTAAGTAAACTGTCCTTTTTTTGGTGATCGTGAAACATACTTCCATTCAATATTTAAATCTTCTAAGGCCTTTACTACCGCTTTTGAAGCTCCTCCTGTACCTAAAACGAGTGCTTTTTTAGGCAAGTCTTCTACACTTTCTAATAATGAATTCTTAAAACCATAATAATCGCTATTATGCCCTGTTAAGCTTCCATCTTTTTCAAATTTAATCACATTCACAGCACCTATAGCTTTAACTTCTTCTGATAAACCATCTAAAAAAGGAAATACGTCTTGCTTGTATGGAATCGTAACATTTAGTCCACTAAGTTCTTTATCTTTTAGCAGAGCTTTTAATTCTGATATTTCCTGTAAATCAAAAGTATAGTACTGTGCATTGATAATTTCTTTTTCAAAACGATCATTAAAATATTTTTCAGAGAATGAGTAACTAATATTTCTTCCTAGTAAGCCGTATTCTTTTTTCATGTGTTTTTCGTCTGGTGCTTGAAGTTTTCAAATTTAGGGATAGTTTTGAACTTGGTAGTTAAAGAATTTAAAAGGAGTTAGAGAAGTTAAGTAGCTAGACTAAAAATTAATGATGGATCGATACTCCTTTAATCTCCTATAACTTCTTAACTCCTGAATTCTTTAACTCCCTTTCTAAATAAATCTGCTATTTTCACCGATACATTCAAATACTAACAACTAACTACCAACAACTATCAACTTATTATTATATTTGCCCAAATTTTACAGAAATTAATATTTATAAATAATGGCAAATTATTTTAACACCTTAACATTAGGGGAACAATTAACGCAATTAGGGAAGTGTCGTTTTATGGACGCTTCTGAGTTTTCTGACGGAGTAAACGCTTTATTAGGAAAGAAAATTGTTATTGTTGGTTGTGGAGCACAAGGTTTGAACCAAGGTTTAAACATGAAAGATTCTGGTTTAGATATTTCTTACGCATTACGTGATGCTGCTATTTCTGAAAAGCGTCAATCTTTCTTAAATGCATCTGAAAACGGATTTGTAGTTGGAACTTACCAAGAATTAATTCCTACTGCTGATGTTGTCATTAATTTAACACCAGATAAGCAACACACTAGTGTAGTTAAGGCGGTTATGCCATTAATGAAAAAAGGAGCTACATTAACGTATTCTCACGGTTTCAATATTGTAGAAGAAGGAATGCAAGTTCGTGAAGACTTAACAGTTATCATGGTAGCACCTAAATCTCCTGGTTCAGAAGTACGTGAAGAGTACAAAAGAGGTTTTGGTGTACCAACGTTAATCGCTGTACACGAAGAAAATGACCCTGAAGGTCGCGGATGGGCAGAAGCAAAAGCTTATGCTGTAGGTACTGGTGGAGATAGAGCTGGTGTATTAGCTTCTTCTTTTATTGCAGAGGTGAAGTCTGACCTTATGGGTGAGCAAACTATTCTTTGTGGTTTATTACAAACAGGATCTATCTTATGTTTCGATAAGATGGTTGAAGAAGGAATTGATGCTGGTTATGCTTCTAAATTAATCCAATACGGATGGGAAACGATCACAGAAGGATTAAAATATGGTGGAATCACTAACATGATGGATCGTTTAAGTAATGTTGCTAAAATCAAAGCTTACGAAGTATCGGAAGAGTTGAAAGACATTATGCGTCCATTATTTAACAAGCACATGGATGATATCATTACTGGAGAATTCTCTAAAACAATGATGGAAGACTGGGCTAATGATGATAAAAACTTATTAGGTTGGAGAGCTGCTACTGCTGAAACTAACTTCGAAAAAACTCCTGCTGGAGATGTTGAAATTAGCGAGCAAGAGTACTATGATAATGGTGTATTAATGGTTGCTATGGTT
>JAHDEF010000098.1:0-2240 GCA_020628975.1 Aquimarina sp.
GCTTTACATCATGGTTTCCAAAATAAAACAGATAAAGGCAATACTGCCATTCATGAATTTGTTCATTTAATAGATAAAATGGACGGTGACGTAGATGGTATTCCTAAAATATTATTGAAAAATCATAGCTATACCATTCCGTGGTTAGAAATGATCCATCAAAAAATGGAAGCTATTAATAATGATAATTCCGATATAAGAAATTATGGTGGTACCAGTAAAATTGAATTTTTCGCTGTTGCTGCAGAATATTTTTTTGAACGCCCTAAGCTTCTAAGGCGAAAGCACCCTGAATTGTATAAAATGATGAAAAACTGTTTTTGTAGTGTTTCTTCTTGATAACAGAAATTGAATATCCGTAATCATAAAGAAAAGCCAAGAGGTTTTGTATGAAAAGTAACATAAACGAAGGCTGAGCTATAGTCGAAGCCTGTAAATTAAAAGGTATTCAATATACTTAGGCTAAATTCAATGTGTAATTACAAGATTCTTGACTTTTCGGACAGATTTTTCTTTTTTTGTTGAACAAGAATTTCAAGAGACACAACTTAATTCAGTAAATTCAAATAAGATTTGAAAAAAAATTAAACTTAACAATGAAATCTTTTTTTCTACTAGTTGCAATCTCAATATTTAATTTGGGTATTAAAGCTCAAACACCAATTAAATTAAGTAACGATCAATTCCAATTTACCGAGGGCCCTGTTTGGGATGGTATAGGGAATATCTATTTTACGGATATTCCTGCTAGTCAAGTCATAAAATATTCTGTTACCAATGATTCTTTCAGTATTGCGTTTGAGCAGTCCAATAGAGCTAATGGTTTAATGTTTAATGAAGATTATAAGCTGACAGTTTGCGAGGGGGGAAGCGGAAGTATTACATTAAGAGAAACGGACGGTACAATTTTTGAAACTTTAGTAAATACTTTTAATAATTCACGATTCAATGGCCCCAATGACTTGTGTTATGATGCTAAATGTGGTTTTTATTTTACAGATCCTAGTTTCGAAAGTTCGTCACAAACATCAACAGGAGTATATTATCGATCACATGAAGGCAAGATTATTAAATTAGACGATTTTGGTATTACAAACCCTAATGGGATAATTATTTCAGAAGATGGAGCAAAACTATACGTAAATAACACCTCTATTAAAGAAATTTATGTCTACGATATTGACAGTGAAACCGCTAGTATTAGCAACAAAAAAGTATTTGCTGAATTACCTGATTTTATACCTATTTCAGAAGCTGATGGTATGGCATTAGATAATTTAGGTAACTTATACGTTACAGCTAAAAATAAACTACATATTTTTGATGGTGCTCAATTATCACCTATAAAGTCTATCGTTTTCCCTGAAAAAATAACCAATTGCACCTTTGGAGGAAAAAATAAATCTAGCCTCTATGTAACAGCTGTAAAAAACTTATATCGTTTAGATTTCCCAACGGTTAGAGGAATCCATCATCCTTTTGACTTGACAGAAAGATAGTTTGATGTTTAGAAAAAAGAGGAACTAGTATTGATGCAGAATGAATATACAAGGGCGTTTTTGAATGTCGACAGTGGTTTTGTGCCACTCAGCAATTGTTTTAGTTTTAATGTATTCCGTTTCTAATGTAATATCAACCGCAATACATAACAGGGTATCTTTATGAAGAAAAGATTTAAAATCTTCTAATAATTTTTGATTTCTATACGGGGTTTCAATAAATATCTGTGATTGATTTTTGTCGAACGACAAACGCTCCAGTTGTTTTATAGTTTGTTTACGTTTTTGTTTATCAATAGGTAAATAGCCATTAAAAGTAAAACCTTGTCCATTCATACCACTTGCCATCATTGCTAATAATATAGAAGAAGGACCAATTAAAGGAACCACAGGAATGTTTTTTTGATGGGCTAAACGAACAACCTCAGCACCAGGGTCAGCGATTCCGGGGCATCCAGCTTCAGAAAGTACCCCTACGTTATGCCCCTCAAAACAAGGATTCAAAAAGCTTGGGATATCAGCGATATCAGTAAACTTATTTATAGTTTCAAATTTTAAGCTAGGTTGCGATTTCCCAGGACTTACTTTTTTAATGAATCGTCGAGCTGTTTTTTCGTTTTCGGCAATATAGTAATCAGTAAGTTCTATAATTTTTTTTATAGAAATAGGAAGTACTTCTAATTTTATTTCGTCTCCTAATCGCGTAGGAATTAAATATACTTTACCGATTTCTTGCTGCAT
>JAHDEF010000098.1:2250-6670 GCA_020628975.1 Aquimarina sp.
TTAGAAATCGCTAAAATACTAAGATTTTTAGGGAATGTTAACCAAGAATTTTAAAAACGATATAATAGTGTAAGTAATACTATATTTTATTAGCTATTAAAGAACAAGCTTCTTCAAGCATTTCATATACATTTTCAAAACCAGTATCACCGCCATAATAAGGGTCAGGTACTTCCGAATGCATATTTGGGGCAACTTCTTCTAAAATAAGAGATACCTTTTTGCGATCATTATCATTTCTCGTTAATTGCAATACATTTTCGTAGTTACTTTGATCCATCACATAGATAAAATCAAAATTGTCAAAATGCGATACTTTAAATTGTTGTGCTCGCTGATGCGTAATGTCAATTCCGTGTTTTTTTGCTACAGCGATCGATCTACGATCTGGAGGGTTACCTACATGATAGGCGCCGGTTCCAGCAGAATCTACATAATATAAATTTGAATCTAATTTACTTTCTAAAATACCATGGGCTAGGGGAGACCTACAAATATTCCCCAAACAAACCATAAGTATATTTACGGTAGCTTTAGGCATTATAAGCTGAGCTTTTTAGTTAGGTCCTCAACATATTTTTTGAATTGCTTGTCCGTCATACTTAAATTATCTACGGTTTTACAAGCGTGTAGTACAGTCGCATGGTCTCTTTTTCCGATTTGAGTACCTATGCTCGCCAATGAAGCTTTAGTAAGTTTTTTAGCAAAATACATAGCCAATTGACGCGCCTGAACAATATGACGTTTTCTAGTCTTAGATTGAAGCGTAGCTACGTCCATTTGAAAATAGTCGCTAACTACCTTTTGGATGTATTCTATAGATAACTCTTTCTTAGTGTTTTTTACATAGTTGTCAACTATGGTTTTAGCTAAATCTAAAGTGATTTCTTTTTTATTGAAAGAAGAATGCGCTATTAACGAAATGATAGCACCTTCCAATTCGCGAATATTCGTTTGGATATTATGTGCTAAAAATTCTATAATATCATCAGGCATATCGACACCATCGCGATATAGCTTATTTTTTATAATAGAAACACGTGTTTCTAAATCAGGATGATTCAATTCAGCTGATAATCCCCATTTGAAACGCGATAATAATCGTTGTTCGATATCCTGCATATCTACAGGCGCTTTATCACTGGTTAATATGACCTGTTTTCCATTTTGATGTAAATGGTTGAAAATATGGAAAAAGACATCTTGTGTACCAGATTTTCCTGAAAGCAACTGGATATCATCAACAATTAGTACATCGATAATTTGATAAAAATGTATAAAATCATTTCTATTATTATTCTTAACCGATTCGATGTATTGT
Organism: Aquimarina sp.; assembly: GCA_020628975.1. Classification (GTDB taxonomy): domain Bacteria; phylum Bacteroidota; class Bacteroidia; order Flavobacteriales; family Flavobacteriaceae; genus Aquimarina. The sequence goes on from JAHDEF010000098.1 coordinate 3,572, forward strand.
TGTGTAAATTTTTCTGCGGAAATATATAGTACTGTTTTGTCAGGAAACTTTTCTTTGATTTCAACGCCTATAGCGTGCGCTAAATGTGTTTTACCTAAACCAACACCACCAAAGATTAAAAGTGGGTTAAAAGAGGTGCCACCAGGCTTATTGGCTACAGCATAACCTGCAGATCGTGCCAAGCGATTAGAGTCACCTTCTAAAAAATTATCGAAGCTATAATTAGCATTTAATTGAGAATCTATTTTTACATCTCGAATACCTGGAATAATAAAAGGATTCTTTAGCTCTGGATTTTTAGTTTTTATAGGAATATTTACTCTTTGTGTTCCAACAGCAGCCCTACTTGCACTTGGAATTTTTTCTGTAAAACCTTCAGAAGCATCAGTAGTGTTTTCCATACGAATTACATATAGTAATTTCGCTTGGTCACCTAATTGACGCATTAAAGCAATTTTTAACAGATCAACATAATGTTCTTCTAACCATTCGTAAAAAAACTTACTAGGAACTTGTATACTCAATGCGGCATCTACTAATTTCACTGGCTGTATGGGTTCGAACCAAGTTTTGAAGGCCTGAGGAGAAATATTATCTTGAATAAATAAGAGACAATTATTCCACGCTGCTTGAGCAGTTATGTTCATAGTTTTAGTTAGCATTACGGATTAAAATATTAAATTTTTAGGGCGACATTAGGCAAAAGCTTGTCCTAATCTCTATGACACAAATATGTGAACAAAAAAGGCAATAAAAAAAAAGATTTCATATTGCAGGGTATTTTTTTTTTACCTAATTAGTAAATAATAGTTATCAACAAAATTTAAAATCTTAAAATCGATAAAATGTCAAAAATTCCTTTTAAAAGTTTGATCAAAGTGCGCTATGCAGAAACCGATCAAATGGGAGTCGTTCATCATGGAAATTACGCACAATATTTTGAAATCGCTCGTATTGATTGGTTAGATTCGATGGGTGTTTCGTATAAGAGTATGGAAGCCGATGGTATTATGTTACCCGTAGTATCACTTTTTACAAATTTTAAAAAATCGGCCTTTTTTGATGACTTATTAACGATAACTACTTGCCTTAAAGAGTTGCCTAGTGTAAAGATTATTTTCGAATATCAAATACATAATCAGCACAGTGAATTAATAAGTACAGGAGAAACCACATTAGTTTTCGTAGATATGAAAACAAAACGACCTATACGCTGTCCACAAAATATTATGGATATTATAACAAACCAATGGACGTAAAAAATTATCTTTTATAAGCAGGTGGCGCTTTTCCAAATAATTGCCAATCAATAATAATTGAAAATATGTTAGAAGCTAAGGCTATGCTTTGATCTCCTATATCAGTCAACGCATAGTCAATACTTATGCCTCTGTAAGAGAATCCTAAACCAAAACTTGGCTGAAAAGCCAGTCGGCTGCTACCATCAAATTGTTGTTCGTTTTGAAAATTGTTGACACCTCCTCTTAGGTAGGCAATCTTCTGAAAATTTAATTCAAACCCAACCGACGGAGAAAAACTAAAGCTTTCGTTATTTATAATATCATTGGTCTGTGCAAAACGTAGGTTAATGTCGGCCTCTACGTTCATGTTAAAGTCGCGGTTAAACGCAATTTCTCGAGCTAAACCGACTTGTAAACTAGGTAACGTAATTTCGGTATCTTCAGGTACTTCTTGCTCATCTAATAAACGTGGCCTTGTATTAGTTTCAGGTTGATTGGAAAAAATATCATCGTCAATTTGCCATGAATTATAGGTTGTGGTAATATCTCTAGCAACAGCTCCATATTTCCATTTCCCATCTTTCGATTGTCCTTGAAGTCCCACATCGAGCCCAAACCCCCATGAAGATGCAAAATCGCCAATGATACGCCTTACGACTTTAGCTGATACCCCATAGGTAAATCGCTCATTATTAAAAGCTTTTCTAGAATAAGATATTAAAAAGCCATAATCGGCTGTTGAGAAACGTTTTAATTCATCGAAGGGTGTCAAGTTTTGATCGTCGATTACCAAATTTCTAGTATCTATAATACCATCAATTCCTAAACGTATCGCAGCAACACCAATACTACTATAGTCATCTAAAGGTGTAGCGAATGCAGCGTAATCAAAATTAGCAATATCACCAAAATAAGAAGCGTGCATCAAAGCAGCTTGTTTATTTTCTATATGTTTTAAACCTGCGGGATTCCAATAAATAGAATTTATATTATTTGTAGAAGCTACTACAGAATTTCCTTTTCCAAAAGCTGCGGCATCGACACCAATAGCCAAAAATTCATTGGAATAGTTTCTTACCTGCGCAAAAAGATGATTTACACTTAAAAATGTAATTAAGAAAATAATTGGTGCTCTCAAATTTTTCTATTTTATAAAAAATTACAACTTTGCTAAAATATAATATTAATTGAAGTTCATCTCTATAACGAACGTCAAATACTTAAAATCTATATAAAAAGATGTCAATAAAACGCCATATACCTAACATTATTACCCTAGGAAATTTATTTAGTGGCTGTATTGCCGTGTATTTTGCGCTTCAAGGCAATATATATATAGGTTGTATTTTTGCCTTTGCAGGAATTATACTTGATTTTTTCGATGGTTTTGCCGCAAGAATGTTACAAGTTCAAAGTGAATTAGGTTTGCAGCTAGATTCAATGGCCGATTTAATTACTAGCGGTATGTTTCCCGGAGCATTAATGTTTCACCTGATTCAACACTCAAAACAAGTAGCTCCTTTTTTACCTTCTTCATTGCCTACTTACGATTTTATAGATTGGTTGCCGCTCATGGGATTTATAATTACCGCAGGTGCTGGCTATCGATTAGCTAAGTTTAATATAGATACACGTCAAACCGATGCATTTATAGGCTTGCCCACACCAGCAAACACTTTATTAATAATTAGTCTGTCATTAATTTCATTAGAAAGTAAAAATCAATTTCTGGTAAGTTTATTAGAAAATGCCTGGTTTTTGCTTGTTTTTAGTGTGTTTAGTGTTTTCCTTATGAATATGGAATTGCCCTTGATAGCCTTAAAATTCAAGAATTTCAATTTTAAAAGCAATAGCTATA
>JAHDEF010000099.1 GCA_020628975.1 Aquimarina sp.
CCTCGTGTTTGTGCTAATAATTTATATAAACCTGGTTTACCAGAAACCGCAATAATTTTTTCTAAACTCATATTTTAATATTAAAGCCTCGCAAATATATAATTTTAGGCTACAACCAAAACGAATATAGTTGCCGACTTTTTATTTTTTAGGAATGTTAAATGATATTTAAATTCGTTTTTTCTTAAAACTTATTTTTGGAAAACTATCGGCCTTTTTTCATCGCAGGAAATCGCATACGGTAATCAGCATTTGCTTTTCCTTTAGAAATGTTGGTAAGTTTTCCTTTAAGCATTCGCTTTTTTAAACCTGACAATTTATCGGTAAACAAAATACCCTCAATATGGTCATATTCATGTTGAATTACACGAGCTGCCAAACCGTCGAACGTTTCAGTAAACTCATTAAAATTTTCGTCGAAATAATGAATTTTAATGGTTTCGTGTCGCCATACATCTTCACGTACATCGGGTATAGAAAGGCAACCTTCATTAAAAACCCATTCCTCTCCGGTTTCTTCTAAAATAGTAGGGTTTATAAATGTTTTTTTAAATCCGTTCAATTGAGCAGCTTCCGCTTCTGTTAAATCATCATCGTCAGCAAACGGGGTAGCATCTACCAAAAATAATCGAATGGCACGCCCAATTTGGGGTGCAGCTAGTCCGACACCATGAGCGTTGTACATGGTTTCCCACATATTTTCGAGTAATTTATCTAGCTCAGGATAATCTTTATCAATTTTTTTTCCTACTTTTTTCAGCACGGGATCACCGTAGGCTACGATTGGTAGTACCATAAAGTGTTCAAGGTTTAAAATTTAAGATTCAAAGTTACTAGTTTTTGAAAGAATTTTCGCTTTAATATCCATTAGACTTAACAATATGAAGTAATAGTTTTTACTTCTTTAATTCTGAATTCATTAATTCTTATATTGAAGAAAATCTTGCAAAATCAACGTTGCACTAATTTTATCAACCAATCCCTTATCGCGTCGTTTCTTTTTGGAAATTCCTGAAGCTAGCATAGCGTCAAAAGCCAATTTTGAGGTGAAACGCTCATCCATTCGATGGATTTCTTTATTCGGGAATTCTTTTTGAAGTTTTTGGATAAAAGGCAGAATTTGCGTCTCAATATCAGAAGCTTCTCCGTGTAGACGTTTAGGTTCGCCAATAACAAAAGCATCCACTTTATTGAAAGCCATATACTCTTTCAAATAGTCAATTAATTTAGGAGTAGCAACAGTGTCAAGTCCACTTGCAATGATTTGCAAATCGTCAGTAGCTGCAAGTCCCGTGCGTTTGCTTCCGTAATCTATGGCAATAAGTTGTCCCAAAAGTTATTTTATTGCAAATTTAGAAAAAAGGATTCTGTAAAAAATTAAATAATTCATCATTATCTTACAGGGAAGAAGCCTTAATACATGAAAATTTGTCAAATTCTGAGTTCTGAATTCTTCATTCATAATTCTATTCGTACTTTTGCCCCATTATTCAAAAATCTAAAAGAAGGCTGTAAATGCACGAAACGAAATACATATTTGTTACAGGAGGGGTATCGTCGTCATTAGGAAAAGGAATTATTGCAGCTTCGTTAGCCAAATTGTTACAGGCTAGAGGGCATAGAGTTACCATTCAAAAGTTAGATCCATATATAAATGTTGATCCAGGAACTTTAAATCCTTATGAGCATGGAGAATGTTATGTGACTGATGATGGGGCAGAAACAGATTTAGATCTTGGGCATTACGAACGCTTTTTAAATGTACCTACTTCGCAGGCAAATAATGTAACCACAGGTAAAATTTACCAAAGCGTTATCGAAAAAGAACGTCGCGGCGAATTTTTAGGGAAAACAGTACAAGTAGTTCCGCATATTACCAATGAAATAAAAGAACGTATCCAAATATTAGGGAAGTCTGGCGATTATGATATCGTTATTACCGAAATTGGAGGAACCGTCGGAGATATCGAATCGTTACCATATATAGAAGCTGTTCGCCAATTAAAGTGGGAGTTAGGTGATGAAAACTCTATGGTAATTCATTTGACACTAGTACCTTATTTGGCAGCCGCTGGTGAATTGAAAACTAAACCTACGCAGCATAGTGTAAAAACACTTATGGAAAGCGGTTTAAAAGCCGATGTATTGGTATGTCGTACCGAACACGAACTTAGTGACGAGTTGCGTAGAAAGTTAGCATTGTTTTGCAACGTAAAGAAAGAAGCTGTAATTCAATCTATTGATGCTTCTACCATATATAAAGTACCCAACTTAATGCTACAAGAGCATTTAGATAGGGTAGTATTAGAAACCTTTGGCTTACCCGTAGCCGATAAAGTTGATTTAACAGCTTGGAATAATTTTGTAACGCGCCACCAAAACCCGCAAAATCAAGTTACCATTGGTTTAATAGGGAAGTATGTAGAATTACAAGATTCTTATAAATCTATTCTAGAAGCTTTTATTCACGCAGGAGCGGAAAATGAAGTAAAAGTAAAAGTAGAAAGTATTCATTCTGAATATATGGACGCCAAAGATGTTGAAAAGAAATTACAACATTTGGACGCCATATTGGTAGCACCAGGATTTGGAGAACGCGGTATAGAAGGAAAAATAGAAGCCGTAAAGTATGCACGAGAACATAAAATTCCTTTCTTAGGAATTTGTTTAGGAATGCAAATGGCGGTAATCGAGTACTCTAGAAATGTGCTAGGTTTAACCGATGCTATTTCGCAAGAACAAAATCCAGAAGCGGCACATCAGGTAATTAACCTAATGGAAGAACAAAAGCACATTACCGATATGGGTGGAACCATGCGTTTGGGGGCTTGGGCTTGTCAGTTAGAAAAAGGAAGTAACGTATATGAAGCTTATGGTGAAACCAATATTATGGAACGTCACAGGCATCGTTACGAATATAATTCTGAATATAAAGAGCAATTAGAAGCAGCAGGCTTACAAACCACAGGAACTAACCCTAAAACAGGCTTGGTAGAAATTGTGGAAATTAAAAATCACCCTTGGTTTGTAGGAGTGCAATATCATCCAGAATATAAAAGTACAGTGCTAAAGCCACATCCACTTTTCGTGGCATTTGTAAAGGCGGCACTAGAATATAATCAACAAAAGAAATAATCTTACGAGGTACTCATGGAAGAAAAGCAATTCGATGTTAAATCGATAATCGGCTATGTGCTATTATTAGCCATAGCTTTTTGGTTTTTTTATGTCAATAAACCAACAGAAGAAGAATTAGCTGCGCAAAAAGCCAAAGAAGCGCAAGTTGAAGCAGCTAAGCAAGAAACAACAACTCCGTTAGTAGAAGCTATCCCAAAAGCTGCTATGGATTCCTTAGGTAAAGCTACTGCTTACCAACAATTAGGAGCATTTGGTTATTCGCAAACCCTAGCTTCGGCTAACGGTGGTGAAACGGTTCTTGAAAATGAAGTTTTACGCCTAAAAATAAATAATAAAGGGGGGTATATTTCTGAAGCTAAACTTAAGAAATTTAATACTTACGATTCTTTACCAGTCTATATTATTAAAGATGGCGCCAATGCTGCTTTAGGTTTAACTTTTAATACTCGTGATAATCGTGTGTTAGACACTAAAGAATTGTTTTTTGAACCTAGTTTAAATACAGTAGGGGCAAACCAACAATTAACCATGCGTTTAAAAGTTTCAAATTCGCAGTATTTAGAATACGTGTACACACTGAAACCTAACGAGTATATGTTAGATTTTGCCATACGCTCTAATGGGTTAGAGCAAGTTTTTGATACTTCAAGAGCTATTAATTTGAATTGGGAATTAGAAGCTTTACGTCACGCCAAAAGTAATTCTTTTGAAAACCGCTACACAAGGTTGTATTACGAATACGAGAATGGTAAGGATAATGATTTAGGGGTTTCTGATTTTAAAGAGAAAGAAATTACTGACGTGAGTTATATAGCTTATAAGCAACATTTCTTTTCTTCTATTCTGTTAACCAAAAATAAGTTTGAAAAGGCTAAAATAACTTCAAAGAATTTAATTGACGATGAAGATATTGATACATTAAAGCTTAAGAAGTTTACACTTCAAACACCTCTAGTAGCTAGTTCGGGTAACTTAAATTACGATATGAACTGGTATTACGGGCCAACAGATTATAAAATATTAAACAGTTACGATAAAAATTTAGATGAGGTTGTTGACCTTGGATGGGGAATTTTCGGAAGCATAAACAAGTATGTATTCATGCCGTTATTTAACGGATTGAATAAGTTTTTACCTGCGGGTATTGCCATCATTTTAATGACTATTTTGGTGCGTTTGGCCATGTCGCCTATAAACTTTAAGCAGTATTTGTCTCAAGCAAAAATGAAAGTTTTGCGCCCCGAGATTAATGAAGTAAGTGAAAAGTATAAGGACAACCCAATGAAAAAACAGCAAGAAACTATGGCTATTTATAGTAAAGCTGGGGTAAATCCGATGTCGGGTTGTATACCTGCCTTATTGCAAATGCCTGTTTTCTATGCATTATTTAGCTTTTTTCCTACAGCGATTCAGCTAAGGCAAAAAACGTTCTTATGGGTCGACGATTTATCAAGCTATGATGTGATTGCTAACCTTCCAATTCCTATTCCGTTTTATGGAGATCATGTAAGTTTGTTGCCAATTATTGCATCGGTAGCTATGTTTTTTAACGTGCAGTTAACGGGTAGCCAAGCCATGCAACAAACGCAACAGCCAGGTATGCCTAATATGAAGTTTATGATGTATTTGTCGCCTGTTTTCTTGTTGTTTTTCTATAACAACTTTAGTTCGGGTTTATCGTTGTATTACTCCGTTTCTTATATAATTACTATAGGAATTATGTTAGTGATTAAGAATTTTATTATAGATGAAGATAAAATTCACGCAAAAATAGAAGCAAACAAAAAGAAGCCTAAAAAGCAAAGCAAGTTTAGACAGCGTTTACAACAAGCCATGCAAGAAGCTGAAAAGCAACAAAAGCGAAAAAAATAATTTGTTATCTGTTTAAGTACAAATTCCAAAAAAGCCCTAGTTTTAAATAGCTAGGGCTTTTTTTAATAAAATTTTGAAATCGAGTTGAAAACCTGTAGAATAGCATGATGTCGTCTTAATAAAATTCAGAATCTCATTTTAAAACACATACTAAGTTTTAGTGGGAATTATTTGTGCGATTTCTTTAAAATTGCTCGATGACAAAGTTTTATGAATAACTAAATTTGAACAGATTATCCTTAGTTTAAAAAGGATTTTCATTTTTACTTAACGTGAATTTATTTTAAATTACCCATGCATGGTCGCATCTTTGCTAAAGCTTTGCATAATTGTAGCTTCGTAATCTAGCAAATCTTGCCATTTTTTATCGACCAAAGTACGGTCTTCATACTTACGAGCGAAATTTAGAAACATAGTGTAATGATTAGCTTCGCTAACCATTAAATCTCTATAAAATTTAGCTAGTTCTTGATCTTCTAGTTGGTCGGAAAGTAGTTTGAAACGTTCACAGCTTCTGGCTTCAATCAAAGCAGCATATAGTAAGCGATGTACTAACTGCGTGCTACGACTACCTCCTTTTGGGAAAAATTTCATCAATTCAGAAACGTAAGCATCTTTTCGATTGGGTCCCATTTTTAATCCTCGTTTTTGAATATTGTCATGAACCAGCTTGAAATGCGCCATTTCTTCTTTAATCAATGCCTGCATTTCTTCTACCAGTTCGGTGTATTCTGGGAAATTGCTAATTAATGACATGGCAGTAGCCGCTGCTTTTAGTTCGCAAAAGGCATGATCGACTAAAATTTCTTGAAGATTTTTTTCTACAATATTTACCCATCTTGGGTCAGTTGGTAATTTTAATCCTAACATGATATTAGAGGCTTAGTTTATGTAATAAAATTAAAAGTCTAAATCTAATCGCGCTCTTAATAAATCAATAAGCGGATTGGCTTCTTTTAATTTGTCGTATTTATCCTGTGGTGTAAAAGCGTGTTTTTTGGCAACGGCTTCATTCACTTTTGTTTGCAAAGATATGCTGTAATTATCTAACTCAACATACAGAAATCGTAATAACGGTTTTTCAATAGCCGCAACATCAGCTTCCATAGTTTTATTAGGTAGCTCGATATAAATCACAAAATTTTCTAACAATTTGGGCTTATTCATCGAGAAAAGAGAAGCAATAATACGTTCCCCTTTTCGCTCCATTTTCTTACCATAAGCATTCCATTTTTCAATAAGTTGCTCTTCGTTAAATGCTTTTTTTGGCATTTTTGAAGGGTCGAGAATTTCTTTCTTAACTACTTTATTGGCTTCAAGTTTCTTTTTCTCTTGTATGCTTTTTAATGATAATGCCGAATTTCTAGGAGAACTAATATTTAGCTTAATCGCTTTGGGAATGCTAGGTTCACTTTTTGTTGGAGAAGCACTTGTAGTGCTATTTTTAGGTTCAGTTATTTCTGGTTTTGAAAGTGTATTCTCTTCTTTAGAAATTTCGTTAGAAGAACTTTTAAAGAAATCAGGACTAACTATTTTAGCTGAGCCTTTTTTTTTTCCTCAGGTGCCAATATTGAAGCCAA
>JAHDEF010000100.1 GCA_020628975.1 Aquimarina sp.
GGCTATCTGCCAGTTTAGGTTGAAAAGTGCTTCTAATCGGTGGGTTAGAAGCACTTTTCTTGTTTAGGTGTGCAGTTTACTTTTTCGCGTATTCTAACATGCAGATTATGCGGGAATTTGATAAGTTTAAATTGTATATTTTAGTTTCTTGGCCAATATATGTTTTGTGAGGATAAAGGGCTTTGTCGGGGATGCTTGTCTTTGTTTTGTGTTTCTAGTGGCTCTGCTCAGAAATACTAGGAGGAAGACTTTTCGATTTGAATAGCCTGTTACTTGATCCTAAAAAATCAGTGTTCTATGAATCTTTACTAGGAAGAATAGCTGTTCTCATTTTAGCTGATTTCTGTTTTTTAACTGTTTGTATAACAGGGAGATGCAGCCCCGATAGAAGTGGTATGCGGCGCTGATGAAGGGGTGTGAAGCAAAGGGTGTGGCTGGCTGACGTTTAGGAAGACGGCCACACCCTTATGCTGAACCGCCTGAAGCAGTGGCGAATACAAACGGATAGCGGGATTAGCTGCCCAAGAGTGATGTATGATATGTGATGTTGGAATAAAAAAAGTCCGCATGTTGGGCATTTCTTGAAGCTGGAGGAATTCAAGCAATGCCCTATGCGGACTGTTAGTCAATAGTTCTTTAGAAGATAGAATCTTCTATTCCTGTTTATTTATGGTAAACCATTTTACTTCATTGTATGCGGTTTATGAAGAAGATAGAATTGTATAAAGGTTAAATAGTAAACGTTTTTGATTAGGCAAGGAAGTCCTTTGCCTAACTGAGTTAAGAAAAAAAATCAGTTAGAGTGTAATAGAAAATTTTTTTCTACTACAATTTATGGAAACAAGCTGTAGTAGCCTATAATGACGTTTCCGTTTTGTAAGCCTAAGACAATAAGCGTTTCCGCATTAGTTATGGGCGTTTGAGTAGGATTGTTCGCTTTCACAATTTCACCAGAAGCAGTACCATCGGTAAAACCGCCAATGGTTACAATTTCAGTGATATTTGAAGAAGGCGGGGCTATTTCAATCGCTGTATTCATGCCCGTTAAATTATGCTCCTCGAATAAAACATCAAGCAAATATTGATTAGCCTGACTCTCATCACCAGTAAAAAGGAATTTATTCCAATTTGTGGGAGCATCTAAAGACGCAAAGTTAGCTTTATTGTTGTAAGCATTTTTCGCTAATGTTCTACATTGCTCAAAAAAAGCAGGCTCCATAACAGGGTTGGTATTTCCTGTGCTAAGAGCAAGTTGATACTCTTGTTGCATCAAGGAGAACACCTCAATAGCCTTGTCATGTAAGGAGCTAAAGCTAGACGTTTTTAAATCGGTCATAAAATTTTCAAAGCCATCCAAATCCCTTAAATCCAAGATGGAAACACCTTTATCCGTATTTTTTTTATAGGTGCTTTTTGGGGTATTATTTTCTGTAGAATTCTGCAAAGATAGACCGTTAGAAGGATTCCCCTCTAAATCCTTATCATTTAGGTGTGTATCTTTAGAACAAGCAAAGAGAACAAAACAAAAAACAAAAAACAAAGGGGTTCTTAATTGACGCATTGCATAGGTAATTTAGCGAAGTTATTAAAAGCTTTTTGGTTCTTAATCGTTCGGTGTCCCAGAGAAAGCAAACGTACAAGCAAGATGAATGATAGCTTTATCGCCTTAATGCTTTTTTCAACAATAGATTGAAGAAAGCAGGCTGATAAATATCCTTCAGTATTGCAATACGAGATATTCTCTTAATGCGTGTTAATTCTTAATACAAAGCCAAAAGTCTTCTATTGTAAGCATGGCTCTTCTAATTTGATACCATATAGGCTTTCAAAAAAAACTTTGTACTTCAATTGAAAACTAAAGCAGGCTTAAAAAGAAAACCCTTTAACATTGAAGTAATCTGTTGACCACCGAACAATCCCCTAAAAGTGAGGCCAATACCCTGATAATCGATCAATAATAAAGCCTAACAATACCTACAGATATAGTATAAAAATCATTTGCTTAAAATTATATAACTATTACTCCTTGACTTGCCATGTTTAGCGGTGCTAATGAGGCTAGACGAATGATGGAATAGTCGTTCATTAGATTAAAAAGTGAGGCGTAAGTCTTGAAAGAAAAATCGTTTAAGTTGTTGATTACAAAAGAGTTGTGTGCTGGCTGTTTTGGAGTGTCTACAAGCAGACCATTACACGTGGTCGATTGTTTATATACCAATATGAATGGCTAGCGATGAATTATAAATCATCCACAAAAAATGATAAATTCGATGGTCTTTTGCTTAAGTTTTTTGAAAAACTTAAAATTTATGGCTCAATTCTTTAAACGACGGTTCATTTCAATAACTTTTCCTTGTCAAACTAAATTGGAGGTTGGTTTTATCTACTCTTCGCACCGTAGATACAAGGATGCTTCACGTTTTATGGTATTGTTGAACTCTGTTATTAATGATTGCTAATTTGAATAACTTCAAATTAGCAATGTTTCTGGATAATAAACTAGTAAAATATTAATCAATTGATGAAACTAGACTCGTATATATGCACTAATAATTAATCTTATAGGGGCATTGTCTATTGCTAGAAATGCCATCCTTAGTATCTTAAACCTTGAATTCTGAACATTTTATACAGAACTAGTATCCAAATTATTACTATTAAAGAGGTTGTAGTCGTTATTCGTTACTTGTAATCCGATAAATAATCGTAGATCGTGCGTATCTTTAGGAGCGATGCTGCCAAAAGTTGCTACTGTAATGCTTTTATACGGAGTGCTGTCAAGAAATAAAGACCCTCTCAATACAAAAGGTGAAATTGTGGCGTATGCGAGCTATGGTTTCTTTTAAAACCTTAACGAATCTAAACCTAGTGTATGGTAAAATGACAATGGGTTAAAGAAGCGTTTTTCTAAAAAAAGACAAGCCCCATATTAATCCTAAATACTTATATAATATACATTCTAACCCAAGTATCTGTGATTGAATATGTGGCCTGTCTAAAACAGTTTTAAATAAGCTGTAAAAGAAAAAGGCATACTGAATCTATGAAAAAACTTAACACTGGACATACTGCCCAATAGAAAGTTGAAATTCTATTTTTGTATAAAAAAGTAACACTTGAAAAGGAAGGAAAATAACTCCAACCTTACTTGTAAAAACATGAAATTCAACGTTACTATCTAGTTACAAAACGCAATTTAATAAGTAATAATGGGCGACATAATTGATTAATTTTGTTTGCCCCTAAAACGTATCAAAGTATAAAACCTCCTAGTCTACAACCTTTCGTTATAGGGAGGATCAAATCGTAGTATATTTGTCACGGTAATTCTTATTAAAGAAATCTGGTACAAGCGGTAATTTTACTTTTCCTAAATGAAAATTACCTTAAGTCAGTTTTTTAAGGCAATTTTGTAAAAAAATGGGTCCTAGCCGAAATTCCTACCCCGACAAGAACCCATTCGGATATTACTACACCTTAACCACTTCAAATATGGTGGAATATTTGCATTAAAACTAGGTACAAAAAATGCCAGTTGTTACAAACAGAATTCAATAATCTATCGTCTCTTTGTTGGATAGGTGCTTAGTGACGTATTACAAATGCCTTATAATCATGGAAGGAACATCTCATTTCAATAATAGTAAGCTACTAAAAATATACCGTTCTCTTGATGAAAATGAACTAAGACGTTTGTCTATTTTTTTGAATTCTTCTTCGAATAATGGAGATCGTACCACAAATAAGCTGCACAAAGGACTTCTCAAGCATTGTCCAAAGTTTGAAAAAAAATTGACCTACGCTTGGGCTTATAAAGTAATTTATGATGCACCAGGTGAAAAAGGCAAAATCAAGGATAGCGATAAAGCTAAAGTACGACGAACAATGACGAGCTTGAAAAAACTACTGGATAAATTCTTGATCTTTGAAAAAGTAGAGCAGCAAACTATTCCTAACCTATTGCTTCTCGTAGAAAGTTATTTTGAGCATGGTTTATTTAGTCTCATTCCTTCTTTACTAAAAAACATAGAAAGTAAATTGGACAAGGCGCCCTATCGTGATATTGATCATTATGCGCTTCGGGTTATGCTGGAAGCTTTAAAGTTTCAGTATAAATTGATTGTGAGAAATCGTTCTACAGGGGATGATTTTCAGCGAGTGCTTGACAATGTGCGTAATCATATCGTGAGTCAAATGTTGCGGTATTATTGTGCTGGGAAGAGTAGAGAAAAATATTTAAACGTGCAATATGATTATCCATTGATGGATGGCCTATTGGCTTATATTCGAGGGGCTAATGATGGAGAAATATCACCACTTAGCTCTATTTATTTTCACATTTTACTCTTATTGATTGAATCAGACGAACCGGATCTCCATGCTAAAATCATGGTGCTAATGGAGAAATATCAAAATGAATTTTCACTTGGAGAGTTGAGGCAAATGTATGGTTTTATCCTCAATTATTTTAATGATCGGATTAGGGAGGGGGCTATTGAGTATTTGGAGAAACGACACGAAATTTACCGCTTTACCATAGAAAAAGGAATTTGGAATCAAGGTATTTCCTTCCATGAGCATAATTTCATTCTTATTGTAAAAAGTGCTTTATCCGTTGGAGAAACGGTGTGGGTAGAACAATTTATCGGGGAGTACACTAAAGAATTGAAAGAGAAATATCAACTTTCTTTGCCGGCGCTAGCACGTGCCTTTTTATATTTTGATAAGAAAGATTACGAAGCAGCAGTGAATGAGCTGAGTACTATTAAACCAAAAGAAGCATTCGAAAATGACTTGATTTATAACTTCTACTACAGATTGTTGGAAATCAAAATTATGTACGAACAGTTAACTGAAAAAACGGTCTCTCACCGAGAAAAAAGTCGATTATTCCGATTGATTGAGAATCTTCGAGTGTTTACTTTTCGTTGGAAAGGAAGGCAAGATAATCCGATGTCTCAATATACGCTGCAACGATATATAAATTTCACAAACATAATTACTAGGCTTTTTCACCTCCGTTTTGAAATTCTTGTGGAGGAGCGTTCGCCTAGGATTTTGGCAAATCTGAGAGAAGATATTGCGACCATTTCTCCTATTGAAGAGCGTATTTGGTTGCAGACCAGGGCCGATGACCTGCTAAATGGAATTTAAAAGGATTCGTTCTTAAGTAGGTTGAAATAATCGCCCGTAGCCACCCTTTATCAAAATCCCATTCGCAAAAAAAAGTAGGCTACAGGGCGATTTTATGGCCATAAAAACTAACACAGAACTATATCTAACTAAGAAAACATTGATTTAGAGAGCAGGAATAAATGAAAAAATACGGTTTATGACATGAAATGTATGAAATTATCATTACGTAAATTATTATTTGCTACGAAATGACAAACATCATACTTCTTATATTGTATATCATATTTTGAAGAAAAGCCTTTTCGGAGTGGCCTCTAATTTTATCCCCTTATTGTAAAAATAAGGACAAGACAAATACTAAATTGATTATTTTTTGTTATTTTATGGCCAGTAAAAGGTACTTATCTACGAACATCTGTTTCTATTAAAATTTTATTATGAATAAATTAGCTAATTTTTAAACTGCCGAAAAATGGAGAAAAATACTGTAAAAGAGTTGAAATTGTTTCAAAAAATAAAAGCCTTAAATGATAGAGACATTCAGCGAATAGGGAAATACTTACAACGGCCTATCGGAAAAAAAAGCAGCCGATGCATTGCCTTATTTGACTTTTTGAGAAAGAAGTTGCCAAAAATGAAAGAACCGCCTAGTTATGAGGTTCTATTTTCAAAAGTTTATCCAGATAGAAAGAAGTATATTAAAGCTCGAATCGTTGAAACGATTTCCGATTTGTCTTTGCTTATTGATGATTTTTTTATGATAGATGAGTTATTTCTAGATAAAGAACTGCAAGTCCACCTAAAAGCAAAAGCAGAAAAAAGGCGTTCTCTAAATAGAGATTACCTGAAAGATTTTGTAAAATTAAATGAAGCAAACCTTAGTAAAAAGATTAAGGATGTAGCTTATCACGAAAAATCTCGCTTGTACAATCATGAATTTTATTTTGCTCCAGATACGAATATCTTGAAAAAAGGAAGTCTTGATTTTCTAGGGCAAGCGATTAGTAGTCTAGAAGTCCGCTTTGCTATTCTGAGGCTAAAATATGCTTGTGAGGAATATGTGTTGAAGTTGGTGAGTGGCAGAAGTGTTGAAGAGGAAGGCATAGACATGTTGTTATCCAACTTGAACAAAGCCCCCTTAGCTGATGAGCCCGCAGTCCAATTTTACGGACTTACGGCCCTAGAGTATAGGGAAGGAAATAAAGAATCTTATGCAATTTATAAAGGGAAAGTGCTACCATATTTAGACCATCTCTGTCCAGAAGACCAACTAGCCATGGTGGTTCATCTGATCAACCTAGCAGGTTCTAGATTAGATAAATCAGTTGTCTTAGGTGAATATTATGAGTTGTACACGATGGGCTTAGAACGTAAAGTTTTTTTTGAATCAGGCCACTTCGATCCTGTGTATTTCAATAATATATTTCATGTGTTTATGCAG
>JAHDEF010000002.1:0-1660 GCA_020628975.1 Aquimarina sp.
CCTAAAGGGATTAATTTGGTTTGAAGGAAAACAAGCCCCAAAATTTGTAATCAATGGAAATGAGATTAAAGTTTTCCCAAGGCATAAAGCCGAAGGAAAAGAAGTGCTTTTTGTAGAAAAAATTCAGAATACACTTCAAAAAAGGCTGTATAAGAGAAAAAAAATCACCGTCAATTTCGAGAATCAAAAACCTGAAATTGAACTTATAGGTAAAGGAATAATTCTACCAGATAATGAGGGCATAAAATTTCCTTTTAAAACTAAAAACTTAAAAGCAGTTAATGTAAAGGTTTACAAAATCTATGAAGATAATATAGCCCAGTTTTTACAAATCAATCAAATTGATGGGAATCAGCAAATTCAGCGAGTTGGTAGGGTGGTATATCAAAACACCATGCGATTAGAAGGGGATAAAAAAATAGATTTATCGAAATGGAATACGTTTTCGCTAAAACTCAATCAACTTATAGATCCTGACCCTGGAGCCATTTACCGAATAGTACTTTCATTTACAAAACAAGAAACTACGTATGCCTGTAGTGCTGCTGATGATGAGGACATAAATAGGGAAAAGCCCAATAATGATGACAATTGGGATGCTTACCAAAACGAATCGAGCAATTGGGATTACTTCGAGAATAATCAAAACAATTATCGTTATTCAGAACGTAATAATCCCTGTAACGATGCCTTTTACGATTACAATACAACTATGGTAGTACGCAACGTACTAGCCTCTAATTTGGGAGTAATAACGAAATTAGGTGTCGATAATTCAATGCTTGTAGCTGTTACCGATTTACGCACTACGGAACCTGTTAGTGATGCTGATCTTGAGGTTATAAATTTCCAACAACAGCCTATCGCTACAGCAAAAACGAATGCCAATGGTTTAGGAACATTACAAGTGCATAAAAACCCATTCTTACTCAAAGTTACCAAGGATAAACAACGGGCTTACGTGCGATTAGATAATGGCTCATCACTATCAACCAGTAAATTTGATGTTTCGGGCAACGTTGTGCAAAAAGGTATCAAAGGTTTTATTTACGGGGAACGTGGAGTATGGAGGCCTGGTGATACGTTATTCTTAAATTTTATGCTACAAGATAAAGAGCGTTTGTTGCCTAATGGACATCCTGTTTCTTTTGAACTATTTAATCCGCAAGGACAATTAATCGATTCTAAAAGCAGTAGCACCCCAGTCGGAAATATCTATAATTTTACGACCCTAACTTCCGATGATTTTCCTACAGGAAATTGGATGGCTCGCGTAAAAGTAGGGGGAGCAGTTTTTTCAAAAGTTATAAAAATAGAAACGATTAAACCCAATCGCTTAAAAGTAAATTTAGACTTTGGTAAAGACCAATTATCAGTTAAAGAGGCAAGTGTAAAAGGTATCTTAAGTTCAAAATGGTTACATGGTGCTATTGCCAAAAAATTAGAAGCTGATGTTTTTGTAAGCTTAAGTCAAACAACAACTTCTTTCCCAAAATATGCAGATTATATTTTCGACGATCCGGGTCACCAGTATCAAACCGAAAATCAAAAACTTTTTCAGGGTCGACTTAATAATGAGGGAGAAGCTACTATTAATACTAAAATCAAGGTGAATCATAGTTCATCAGGCATGTTAAAAGAGAACTTTAGGTTACGTGTT
>JAHDEF010000002.1:1670-18655 GCA_020628975.1 Aquimarina sp.
GTGTTTTTGAAGAAGGGGGTGATTTTTCTATAGATCAATTCTCAATTCCGTATGCGCCCTATACTTCTTTCGTAGGTATCAAATTACCGAAAGGAGACAAAGCGCGAGGAATGCTTTTAACAGATACCCAGCACCCTATAAATATAGTAGCAGTAGATCCTAAGGGAAAACCGGTTGACACTAAAGTTCGCATCGATATTTATAAAATAGAATGGAAATATTGGTGGGAAAAAAGCGGAGAAGAAGACCTTTCGAAATATGTGGGTAGTACGTATAAGAAACCCATACATACTGCTTATACGACAGTTAAAAATGGAGAAGCTATTTCTAATTTTGAAGTTAAATATCCTGAATGGGGAAGGTATTACGTTCGCGTTACCGATCAAAATAGTGGCCATGCTACAGGTAAAATTATCTATATGGATTGGCCTGGTTGGGCAGGAAGAGCCAGTAAAGACAACCCTGGTGGTGCTAATATGCTCGTGTTTAGTACCGATAAACAGCAATATAATGTTGGGGAATCCGTAAAAGTCACTATTCCGACTTCAAACAAAGGACGTGCGTTGGTAAGTGTAGAATCAGGTTCAAGAGTAATTGAAACCTATTGGGTTGAAGCAGAAAAAGAAGCTACAGCATTTAGTTTTGTCGTAACTGAGGAAATGACACCAAATGTGTATATCAACGTTACTTTAATTCAGCCTCACCAATACAAAGGCAATGATTTACCAATTCGATTGTACGGTATGACGCCAATTAGCGTGGAGAATCCAGCCACACATTTGTTTCCTGTCATAAAAATGCCTGATGAATTGCATCCAGAAGAAACCGTAACGATTTTAGTGAGTGAAAGCAAAAGCGATGGAGTATACCATAGCAGTAGTCGATGAAGGCTTGTTGGATATTACCCGTTTTAAAACGCCTAACCCTTGGAATACTTTTTACGCACGCGAAGCTTTAGGTGTACGTAGTTGGGATATGTACGATTATGTGATTGGAGCTTCTAGCGGAGAAATTGCAGGTTTACTAGAAATAGGAGGAGGTGATGAACTTTCTAACAAAGGCGGAAAAAAAGCCAACCGTTTTAAACCCGTAGTGAAATTTATGGGACCATTTTCTTTAGAAAAAGGAAAAGAGAATACACATACTTTTAAAATGCCGCAGTACGTTGGGTCGGTAAAAACGATGCTTGTAGCTTCTCATGGTGAAGCTTATGGAAAGGTGAGTAAGGTCACTGCCGTAAAGCAACCCTTGATGGTGTTAAGTACATTGCCACGTGTGCTGAGTCCTGGTGAAAAAGTAAGCGTTCCTGTAAATGTATTTGCGATGAGTGATGATATAAAAAACGTATCACTTTCTATTAAAACCAAAGGAGTGATAGCGGTCAACGGAGCTTCAAAAAAACAACTTAATTTTAGTGAAGCTGGCGAAAAATCGGATTATTTTGAACTTAGCGTGCCTAACAAAATCGGCTATTCAGAAGTTGAAATACAGGCCGTTTCAGGGAGTCATATTGCAACTCATAAAGTGGAAATACAAGTACGTATTCCTAATCCACCAACAACTACAGTAATTGATAAAATTTTGGATGCCAATGAAATTTGGAATGCGGAATACACGATAAATGGTATAGAGGGAACCAATACCGCTTATTTAGAGGTGTCCAATATACCTGCAATTAATTTAGAAGAACGCTTAAAATATTTAATTAGATATCCTCATGGGTGTGTTGAACAGACCACATCTTCGGGTTTTCCACAATTATTTTTAGAAAATATTACTGAATTAGATACGGAAAGCAAGCAAGAAATAAGTAAAAATGTTAAAGCGACTATCGATCGATTACTTCAATTTCAGCATACCAGTGGCGGCTTTGTGTATTGGCCAGGTAATTTAACAATTGACGATTGGGCGAGCTCGTATGTAGGGCATTTTTTGTTAGAAGCTAAAGCTAAGGGTTATAATATTCCGTCGGGAGTTTTATCAAAATGGGTTTCTTATCAAAAAAATAAAGCTAATAGCTGGCAGAATCTGAGTGAGAATGCAAATCAGAGTGCAAATCAGAATGTAAGTCAAAATCGTTCGAATCGTAGTTTATTACAGGCTTATCGTTTATATACGTTAGCACTAGCTGGTAAGCCCGAATTGGGCGCTATGAATCGTTTAAAGGAAAATGATAAACTAAGCAATACTTCCATTTGGCGTTTAGCAGCAGCTTATGCTGTGGCTGGCCAAAAAGAAATCGCCAAAGCGCTTGTGTTCGGTAAGTCTACCAACGTGCCTTCATACAACGAAATGTCATATAGTTATGGTTCAGGCATAAGAGATGAAGCTATGATTTTAGAAACCCTTGTGTTACTCGATGAAAAAGAAAAAGCATTTGATCTTATGAAGCAGATTTCTAAAACGTTGGGGTCGAAACAATGGCTAAGTACTCAAACAACCGCTTACGCACTTATTGCTGTTTCTAAATTAGTTTCATCAGGAAATAGTTACTCAAACAATGCCCTAAGTTATTCGAGCGAAATAAATGGAGGGAAATCTATTCTTTTCAATGCTGAAAAATCGATAAGCCAAAATGCGTTACCTACTAAAAAGATTATTAATAAGTTGGAATTGAAAAATACCTCTGGAGGAGTACTATTTGCGAAACTGGTTACCAAAGGCATTCAAAATATAGGTTTAGAAACCGATTTGAGTAACGACCTTCAAATGTGGGTAGCTTACAAGGATTTAGATGGAAAAGAAATAAATCCAAAAAGTTTGAAACAAGGAGATGATTTTAAAGTAGAAGTAACTTTGAAAAATTCTGGTTACCGCGGTGACTACGAACAATTAGCCCTCACTCAACTATTTCCGTCAGGTTGGGAAATTCAAAACATAAGAAATGATAAAATTGGGGATAAGCATATAAAAGATTCTCCAGAGTATATGGATGTTCGCGATGACCGTATTCATTATTATTTCGATCTGAAACAAGGGGAGCAAAAGACATTTGTGAGTCTGTTAAATGCAGCATATTTAGGGAAATTTCATTTGCCTTCTATTTATTGTGAAGCCATGTATGATAATTCTATCAACGCAAAAAAAGCAGGAAGCTGGGTTGAGGTGGTTAAGTAACCATATCGTTATCTACTTTAATAGGGTGAAAAACAATTCTAACAATTATAAAAGCGTGTATAAAGTCGGTTTGTGGGTAAAATGATAAAAAAGTTTTTTAAGCGACACCTGTTTTTCAAAGGCTTAGGTGTGGTGGTGGTAGTTTGGTATCTTTTTTTTTCATTGCCAAAACCGCTTTTTAGTGCACCGACAAGCACCGTGCTTTTTGATGAAAATCATCAATTACTCGCAGCAAAATTAGCGGCTGACGAACAATGGCGATTTTCAGCAATAGATAGTGTACCCAAAAAATTTGAAAGCTGCGTACTTCAATTTGAAGACGCCTATTTTAAATATCACCCAGGTTTTAATCCTATTGCTATATTGAAAGCATTGGTTACTAATTTTAGAAAAAGAAAAATTGTTCGAGGTGGTAGTACCATTACAATGCAAACCCTGCGATTAGCTAGAGCTAAAAAAAGTAGAACTTTATATCAAAAATTCGTAGAGCTTATTCTTGCTACACGTTTGGAATTGAGGTATTCCAAAGAAGAAATTTTACAATTATACGCTTCTCATACACCTTACGGCGGAAATATTGTAGGTTTAAATGCTGCCGCATGGCGGTATTTTGGGAGAAGTCCACATCAATTGTCTTGGGGTGAAAGTGCTTTATTGGCAGTGCTTCCCAACGCTCCTTCGCTAATGCACCCAGGTAAAAATCGCCGACAGCTTCAAGAAAAAAGAAATCGTTTATTAGATAAATTGTTACAGCAAAAAATCATTGATAGTAGTACTTGTTTTTTAGCTAAGCAAGAGCAAATTCCTAATAAACCTAAAAAACTACCAAGCCAAACACAACACTTATTGCAGTATGCTATTAAAAAAGGCTATAAAGGACAACAACTAGTTACTAGCATACAAAAAAACAAGCAACAGCAAACAGTCGATATTTTACAACGACATTATAAAAGATTAATTAGTAATCACGTTTATAATGCGGCTTGTTTAGTCGTTGATATAGATACGGGTAAGGTAATAACGTATGTAGGAAATACCCAACAGGGAAACGCAGGCTATGGAAAAGATGTTGATATTATACAATCGCCAAGAAGTACGGGGAGTATTTTAAAACCTTTTTTATATGCTGCAGCTTTACAAGAAGGAAGTATATTACCTAATATGCTATTACCTGATGTGCCCACTTACATTGCAGGCTATAGTCCAAAAAATTTCAGCAAATCTTATGACGGTGCAGTGCCAGCCAACCAAGCCCTTTCTCGATCATTAAATGTACCAGCCGTTCGAATGTTACGTGATTATAGTTATGAAAGATTTCATAATCTACTACGTAAATTAAATATCACCAGTATTTCGAAACCAGCTGATCATTATGGATTAAGTCTCATTTTAGGGGGAGCCGAAGCCAGTTTATGGGAATTAACAAATACCTATGCGCAATTGGCAAGAACGCTTAAAGTTGAGGAGGTGCAAACCCAAACTACAAAAATGCCATCTATTGGATTTTTAAAATCAGAAGAAACAACATATAATGGGGAGGTGCCTCTTTCAAAACCTGCAGTCTATTTAATGCTTGACGCTATGTTAGGTGTGCAACGCCCTGAGCAAGAAGATGGATGGCAGTACTTTGATAGATCACAACAAATTGCTTGGAAAACAGGCACAAGTTTTGGAAATCGTGATGCTTGGTCTATAGGTGTAGGTGCTAAGTATGTCGTGGGCGTTTGGGTGGGGAATGCCGATGGTGAGGGGCGATCAGAATTGACAGGAACCAAATCAGCAGCACCGATTATGTTTGATGTATTTCGACAATTTGATACGCGTACTTGGTTTTTAGCTCCCGATGGTTTATTTGATATTGAAACCTGTAGTATTAGTGGCTATAAAGCAGGTCAGTTTTGTGAAGAAACAACAAGTGTTTTAGCTCCTAAAAATGGATTGATTGCTCCAAGTTGTCCTTTTCATAAAAGGGTACACTTATCATTAGATGGATTGTATCAATTGAATTCTTCTTGTGCCGAACCTTTTGAAATGCTTCACAAATCATGGTTTGTATTGCCGCCAACGATGGAATGGTATTATAAAAAAAAGTACAATAATTATGAAGAGTTACCCCCTTTCAAAATAGACTGTCAACAGCAAGATGCCACAGTTATGGAGGTAGTTTATCCTAAGAACTTTTCGAAATTATTTATTCCAAAAGAGCTTAATGGTCAGTTAGGAAAAATTATTTTTAAAATTGCTCATCGTCAAGAACACTCGTTGTTGTATTGGCATATTGACAATGAATTTGTAGGTCAAACTTCTCGCTTTCATCAATTAGCTTTACAACCAAAACCAGGTAAACACCAGCTTACCTTGATTGATCAAAACGGGAATCGTCTAGAAAAATTCTTTGAAATACTTGAGTAATCTTAATATTTTGAAGTTAGCGTGTTGATCCTCTTAATATTAATGAAGCAGGTAACATAATCTTTTCATTTAAATGTGCTTCGTAGTTTTTTATACGGTCAAGTAATAATTGACATGCCTTGCGCCCCATTTCTATACTAGATTGGTCGATGGTTGAAAGTGAAGGTTCTGTATATTCAGAAATAGGTTCATTACTAAAGCCAATAATAGAGATATCGTTGGGTATATTCTTGCCGATGCTTTTTAAATATTTCATAGCGCCAATAGCCGCGTGATCATTTGAGGCAAAAACAGCGTCTATAGAATTAGCTATCGGTTGTATTTTTTGAAAACCATCATTTTCTGATAAAGGAGAAGTAATTAAGTGTTGCTCTAAAATATCAACATTAGCTTCTTGTAATGCTCTTTTGTATCCGTTCATTCGATCTGCAAATATTTTAATGTTTTTCTCGCCGGCTAAATGGGCAATTTTTTTGCACCCAGAATCTATAAGGTGTTTTGTAGCATGGTAAGCTGCTTCTTCATCATTAATACTTACTGCTGTATTTTCATCTCCGCAAATGTAACGGTCAAAAAACACCAAGGGCATTTTATTTCTTCCTAGGCTAGTAAAATGATTTCCTTGTCTGGTTTGCATACTTATGGAAGCAAGTATGCCGTCAACTTGATAAGCTACTAAATTATCTAAGGATTTCTTTTCGCGCTCTAGTTCTTCTAAAGACTGTGCAATAAAAACATGGTATCCATTTTCTGAAGCTATTTCTTCAATACCTGAAATGACATTAGAAAAAAAGTTACCTGAAATTTTAGGAACAATAACACCAATAATCATGGAATGTTGTTTCCTTAAATTAGCAGCCAAAATATTTCTACGATACCCTAGCTCTTCAGCTTTCTGGATAACTTTTTCTTTTGTTTTTGCAGTTACCCGATTACTATTATTTAATGCTCTAGAAACGGTCGAACTGTCTATTCCTAATGACTTTGCAATGTCATGAATAGTAATTTTTTGCATGTTTAGTTAGTTGTATGGGGGATTTGGCAGAAAAGTAATTCATTTTAGTAAATAAAAGCAAATATTTTTGTCATTTATACTAGATTTATGGAGAATTAACTACTAAAATGTTTTAGTGACTAATTAAATTTAAAACTTCAATTAAATTATTAATGATATGACTAAATCAATAGGGTTAATTTTTACTTTTCTAAGTTATATATCGTTCTCACAGGTAAACGTAATTATTGATTTAAATAGTATACATCAGGTAGATAATATTAAAACTTTCGAAAGAGAAAAATGGATAACGACACATGCGGTCACTGAAGGACATGATTGGAAAGGGGAAATTGAAAAATTGAAATACATAACGAATGATCTTGATGTTTATTTTGGCAGAAGCACAGGAACGTTTCAATATTACTCTACCCTAATTGAAGAAGATCCTAATAAGAAAGGTTACGCTGATCTTAGTAGTATAAAAAAAGTAGCCAGTCAATACAAAAAAAATTATGCGTTAACCAATGCTATTTACGCTTTTGAAAAAGGAGATATTATTAGAGCCGCACAACAGCAACCTTATTTTCCTAACGGAGAAAACCCTATGAAAAATGGGAACTGGTTTTTTTCTGCAGAAAATACAGAAAATAAACCTTTAGGTACGGCATCAGCTGAATATCAAGCACATTTTATAAATCACTTCTATGGAGATGGAGAAAAGTCTGGAGCTAAGCGTCCGAACTTTTATGAGGTGATGAATGAACCTTTATGGCCGTATATAGATATGGAAATGCATGGCGCAGCTTCTATTAAAGATATTTTTATTTACCACAAAACGGTTGCCGATGTGTTGCATAAAGAAGTAAAAGGCTTACAAGTTGGCGGGTTTTGTACGGCTTTTCCTGATTTAGATAAAAATAATTTTAATCAGTGGGAAGAACGCTGGAAACTTTTTATTGACGAGATTGGTCCTTCTATGGATTTTTATTCCATTCACTTATATGACTTTCCCATTTATGGTGAAAAACAATTATATCGTAAAGGGGGAAGAAATGAAGCTACTATGGATATGATTGAGCATTATAATTACTTAAAATATGGAGCAATAAAGCCTTGGATTATTAGTGAATACGGTGCGCAGACGCATAATTTAAATCGTGCCTCATGGAGTTCACTTCGGGATTGGTATAATGTGGAAGCTTTCAATGCAATGTTAATGCAATTTTTGGATCGCCCGAATACTATTTTAAGAGCTATACCATTTGGTATACCCAAAGCAGAGTGGGGATTCAACAAAAATGAAAATGTACCTTACACATCAAGATTACTTCGAAAAAAGGGAGAACCAAAAAAATATAAAGGAGATTGGATTTGGACAGATTTCATCAAATTCTATGAGCAATGGAGTGAAGTGAAGGGAACCCGATTAGTTACAACAAGTAGCGATATTGATGTTCAGGTTCAATCGTATTTTAATGAGAAAGAGCTTTTTGTAGTCTTAAATAATATTGACGATCAAGCTCATAAAATTAATTTAGATTTAAAAGGAACATATAAGTTGGAACAATTAACTTCCAAACGCTTATTTCTTAAGAATGAGAAAACCAAATTGGCGGTGGAAATATTAGATGATTCAGAAACGCCAATACTTTTGCAAAAGGTAGAAACTGTTGTGTTAAAATTTATATTTCAAGAAGAAATACTGCCAGAAAATACACGAGTGGCACACAAACAATACGCTAAGGAATTTAAAGTACCTATTACGGAAAATCAAATAGCTATTTCATTCACGCAACACATTGATACATCTGAAAATGCAGTGCTGCGTTTAGGTGTGGGAAGAAGTCATTCAGTAAGTCCATTTCCGTCAAAAATTATGGTAAATGGTCAAAATACTCCTGTACCAAAAGATTTTAGAGGCGATATGCAATCAGATCGCGACAATTTTTTTAGTTTGCTCGAAATTCCTGTAAACAAAACATTTTTAAATAATAATCGAAATACGATCGAAATACAATTTGCGGACTTAGGTGGATTTATTACTAGTTCGGCGCTTATTTCTTATGAAAAAAAACATTTATAGCATGAAACAAATACTGAAACTAATTGTCGTTTTATTTTTTGCAATTAGCTGTCAATCTAAAAAGGAAACAAAAAAAGATTCAATAGCTCAACAAGAAATAGTTACAAAACCCAATGTAGTCGTTATTTATATGGATGATTTAGGTTATGGTGATGTTGGCTTCAATGGGGCTAACACTATTCAAACTCCAAATATCGATAAGCTAGCCAACGAAGGTTTAGTGTTTACAAATGGGTATGCTAGTTCGGCAACTTGTACACCCAGTAGATATGCATTGCTAACAGGTAAATATCCATGGAAAGAAAAAGAGGCTAAAATTTTGCCTGGTACAGCTTCGCTAATCATAAGTCCAGAACAACAAACATTACCAAAAATGTTAAAACAACAGGGGTATCATACAGGTATTGTGGGAAAATGGCATTTAGGATTAGGAGCAGGTAACGTAGATTGGAACCAGCACGTAAGCCCAGGGCCAAACGAAGTAGGTTTTGATGAATCTTATATTATGGCAGCAACTCAGGACAGAGTGCCTACTGTTTATATCAAAAATGGAGATGTAGTGAATCTTGATCCAAATGATCCAATAGAAGTAAGTTATAAGGAAAACTTTAAAGGGCAACCTACAGGAAAGGAGAATCCTGAATTACTGAAAATGAAATGGCATCATGGACATAATTCTAGTATTATAAATGGAATCCCACGTATTGGATTTATGAAAGGTGGTGAAAAAGCAAAATGGGTAGATGAAGATATGGCTGATCATTTTTTAGCAAAGGCGCAAGACTATGTTAAGCGTCACAAAGAACAACCTTTCTTTTTGTACTATGCATTACAACAACCTCATGTACCGCGTACCCCTCATTCCCGTTTTGTAGGGAAATCAGGAATGGGCCCAAGAGGTGATGTAATTGTAGAAGCAGATTGGATTGTAGGAGAATTCATAAAAACATTAGAAAAAGAAGGGGTATTAGAAAATACACTTATTGTTTTTAGTAGCGATAATGGTCCTGTTTTGAATGATGGTTATTATGACGATGCGGTAGAAAAATTAGGAAATCACGATCCCAAAGCAGGTTTTAGAGGGGGAAAGTATAGTCTTTTTGAAGCAGGAGTTAGAGTACCATTTTTTACCTATTGGAAAGGGAAAATTAAACCAGGAGTAAGTGATGCTTTGGTGTGTCAAATGGATTTAGCCACTTCCTTATCTGCAATTATAGGAAACCCTACAACCGTTGCTGATGGAGAAGATATTTCTAATGCTTTATTAGGGGAATCAAACACAGGGCGAGAAAAATTAATTATAGAAGCCAATACCCGAACAGCGCTTCGTAAAGGCGATTGGTTATTTATTCCTCCATATCCTGGAATGGTCAAGGAATATGAAAATGTAAATATAGAAGTAGGAAGTGACGATGTAGCGCAATTATATAACTTAAAAAAAGATAAAGGACAGCAGCAAAACCTAGCAGCTTCTAACCCTAAAAAGTTAGCAGAAATGCAAGCGGCTTTTATCGCAGAAAGAGGAGAAAATTATTTTGAAGGGATCGAGCCGTTGGTGTTGCATTGATCAGCTAGCCAGTAAACGAATAAAACCGTCCCATTTCTTCTGAGTGAAAAAATATGGAACGGTTTTTTGTTTTGAATATTGCTATCTACGGTAATTCTAATAAAATTGAATCTATCTCTGAACATTCATTAACAATTATATCATTTTCATTTAGTGCATTTTGCGTTACTCTAAGTCTAAATGAAAAATTCGATGCGTTGAAATCTAAGTTATCTACATTAATTATCTCAAAAGGGAAACCATTAATAATATCTCCTTCTCTTATTGTATTATCATCTCCTCTTTTTAGATTAGAAGTAGGAATCTCAATAGAACCTCCATTTGATACTAAGCCTTCAAGATCTGGTAGTGAGTATACTGTGATTGGGGAAGCAATATTTTCTTCATTCGGAGTACCCTCGTTACTTAGAATAGTTAATGCAAATGCTATTGATGAACTTTCAGCATCAAAATCTTTAAGAGCTCTAAAATCTATTCTAGGCTGATTACTTTCATTAAAATACAGATCAAGTATTTCTATGCTGCACAATGTGCTAATTGGCTCTCTCTCATCAATTGGGGTATCAATAACGCCAGTATTCTCCATTTTTTCAAACACAACTTTACGCACTTCCCCATTTTCAGTAGTAGTTATAAACGTAATTTTTTCGCCATCTAATGGCAGTTGGACTCTGTATCCGATTACACCTTCAGGTGTGGCTTGTGGCATGACACTATTCAATATTTCATATTTCTCTTTATCTTCAATATCCTCTGGAATTGTCGAAAGGAAGGAAGATACTATCGTTGCTCTTAAATCATCGGATGATACATCACTAAAAAAATTAGTTATAAATGTATTAGATGGGAAAAGATTTGGGAAAGTGAAATCTATAGGTTCAAAAGAGGGGCCTTCAACAAGTGTTGTTTCGGCAGTAGATACACGTTCATTGAAAATAATTTTCACTTCAGAAAAACGCTCTGCAAAATCCTCTTCTCCTTTTTGTAGTGTTGTTATCTTCCAAAAGTTTTGTAAAGAGCTATTTGACATGACTTCAATTAAGTCTTCTCGATTTGAAAACTTTAAAAATTCAGAAGTAGGCATTTCACCTCTTACAATACCATCTTGATTTTCTTCTTTTTCCTCACAAGAAGACGTAAATAGTAGTACGGTAATTATGACATAAAAAAATCTAATACTTTTCATTTTAAAATAATTAATGTTACAACTCTAAAACTGGATACTTTATTTTTTCCCTACTCTTTTTATAATTTTTATTCAAAAATACTAGAGTTGTCTAGTTCTTATCAAATTTAAAATTTGCTTAAGTGAATTCATCTTGAAAATGGACAAAGAAAATATTTAAAAAAATCGTGTTGTGAAGGAGGGTTTTTTGCATTTGATTAGTTTTAGTTAAGAAGCCAAACTAAATTACGAACTAGATTGTATAGGAAACTTGTATGAAATTAGTAAATGATAACCCCTCAGTTTGTGAAAAGAAGAACTTTGAATATATATATGATGAGTATCATAAATCTCTTTACAACTTTCTTTATTATAGATGTGGAGATAAAGATCGAGCTTCGGATTTGGTTCAAGAGGCTTATATAAAGTTATGGGACAACTGTAAAAAAGTCTTTTTTGATAAAGCAAAGTCTTATCTATACACAGTGGCTAACAATAGATTTTTAACAGAACAAGCACACGAAAAGGTAAAGCTTAAATACAAGAACCACGTTGATCATAAAAGTACTACTAATGAAAACCCCGATTTTTTACTTCAAGAAAAGGAATTTAAAGCACAGCTCAAAAATGCAATAGAAAACCTGAAAGAAGGGGAGCGCGAAGTCTTTTTGTTGAACCGAATAGAAAAGAAGAAATTCAGAGAAATTGCAGAAATACTAGATATATCCATAAAAACAGTAGAGAAGAGAATGTCTAAAGCGCTTTCAAAATTAAAAGAAGAATTAGCCGTAAAACTTTAAGCCCGTCTTAACATGAAGAATGAAGAAAAAAATACTTTAATATTAAAATGGCTTAATGATGAATTAACGCCTGATGAATTGAAAAGTCTAGAAGCTCTAGAAGATTATCCATTACTTTCCAAAATCGCAGATTACAGTCAGGATTTGGAAATTCCTGAAATTGATAGCGAAGGTGTAAAAACAAATTTGAATCAATATATCAATGAACAAACCAATGACTCGACAAATAGATTTAATCTCTTCAAACTAGCAGCCGTTTTTTTAGTGCTTATTTCATCATTATTTTTAATTAAATATTTCAGTACACCTTCAATGGTTACTTTTACAAATGTGAAGGCTGAACAAACGGTATATACGTTGCCCGATGAGTCAAAGGTTACGTTATTTGGAGTTTCATCTATTGATTTCAATCGCAATGAATGGGAGGACGGCAAACGAAATTTAGTGCTTAACGGAGAGGGGTATTTCGAAGTGCAAAAAGGATCAAAATTTACTGTAGAAACAAATCAAGGTAAAGTAACTGTTTTAGGAACAAAATTCAACGTAAAGACCTTAGATAATTTCTTTGCAGTAGAATGTTTTGAAGGAAAGGTTCAGGTTGAAAGAGATGCTCAAAAAACAATTCTAACTAAAGGTAAAGGGGTTATTTTTAATAAAACGAATGTTTCTGAAATTGATATTGTTCGTAATCAACCTCAATGGATTTTAGGAGAATACCGTTACAATAAAATGCCATTGAATATTGTTTTTAATGACTTGGAAAACCTTTACAATGTAACGCTAGAAACATCAGAAGTTTCTATCAACGATAAAATCTTTAGTGGAAGTATTATTAAGGATAATTTGGATAATGCATTAAAAGCAATTTGCTTACCCATGCGTTTAACATTCGATATTACAGATCATAAAATTGTCATCCATTCAAAATAGGTAAATGCGAACTACCCTTTTAGTTTTTCTTTTTATCATAACATCTTCTAAAGCGCAGCAGCTGCCATTTGCTAAGGTCATTGAAAGATTAGCAAAAAAGCATGAAGTGTTTTTTTCCTATGACCCTATTTTGGTTAACGAATTACCATCGATAAGATTACCTAAAGGAAAAACATTGGATGAAAAATTAAAAACGATAGAACAAAATGTTACTGTAGTTTTTGAAAAAATTGATGCTAGAAACTATGCTATTCTATATAAAGAGAGTGTTGCTTCTGTGGCCATCGAAAACCTAGATGAGGTAGTCATTAAAAGTTATATTACTAAAGGAATTCGTAAAAAGAAAAATGGTACGCTAGCGATAGCATTACCTAAAACAGGAATTCTGCCAGGCGTTATCGAACCAGATGTACTACTGACACTACAAAATATCCCAGGCTTGCAAAGTCCGGATGAAACAGTAAATGGGCTGCACATTCGAGGGAGTACGCCTGATCAGAATTTGATCCTTTACGATCATGTAAAAATGTATGGTAGCGCTCATTTTTTTGGGTTGCTTTCAGTATTTAATCCTTACACCATTGATGAAGTATCTCTTTTTAGATCTTCTACCAGAGCCAAATACGGAGGGCATGCTGGAGGAGTAATTTCTATAGGTGTAGATGATCAAATACCTGACAAACCAAAACTAGGCTTCAGTTCAACACTTACACATGCTAGTATCAATACCAAAATTCCTGTTTTTAAAGATAAATTTGCCATTATAGCTTCTGCCCGAAGAGGATTTACCGATATTATCAATTCTATTACTTTCGAAAGAAAATCGGAGTTAGCTTTTCAAAATACAGCTGTGCTTAATGACCTAGTTTCTTCTAACAATCAAGACTTGGATACTAAAGAAGATTTCTTTTATGAAGATTATTTTTCAAAAATCGTTTTTAAACCCAATCCATCCTTAAAATTTGATTTTGGAATATTGTACAATTCAAATAAGTTATCTTTTGAAAATCAAAATAACAACTCATCTTTAGCTTTTAGAGATGGTTTAAGAGAAGAAAATAGATCGTGGTATGAAAGTGTCGAGTTTTCAAATGATAAATTTGGGAGTCATAGATTGCAACTCAGTGAAACTAATTTTAATAAAAAATTTATAGGTGTCAATAGATTTGATCCAACCATAAGGCAGCCAACACTATTGGAAATAACCTTCGAGAAAGGAAATTTTATAGATGAAGTTTCATTCAGTTATATCGGCAAGAAGGCGTTTTCCAAATCGATAAGCGCTGAAATTGGGTATGAAAGAAACAGGTCTACTGTGGGTTATGAAGTGGAGAATATAGGATTGAATTTTACAACCAGTCGAGAATTTTTAATAGGTTCGGAAACATCTCAAGCTTTTTTTGGAGAGGTACAGTACAAAAAAGAATCGTTATTTGTGAATACAGGTGTACGAAGACAATACTTCAATCGCTTTAATAAAGTTTTTTGGGAGCCTAGATTTTTTGTGAATTACAATATATCTAAAAAACTATGGGTTAATTATGCTTTTGAAAAGAAAAATCAATCCATCAGTCAGATCACAGATCTTAGAAATGACGGGTTGGGGAATTTGTTTGATCGAATTTGGGTAGTTTCTACAGAAAATAATGTGCCTATTCTAAAAAGTAATCAACATACCATTGGCATTGATTTTCAAAATAAAGATTGGACCATAAATGTTGAAGTATATTCAAAAAAACTAGACGGTATAGGTGTTTTACTAAATGATGATATATTCAATCCAAGAAATGTTACGGGTAAGAATACGATTAAGGGTCTTGATTTTCTAGTAAAGAAAAAGTGGAATCAATTTTCTTCTTGGCTTAGCTATTCTTATTCGAAAAGTAGGTTTAGATTTCAAGAAATCAATAATAATCAGCCTTTTGATGGTGTTTTTGATAGACCACATCGCCTTTCTTGGAATAATAATTGGGTCTTTAAAAAGTTTGAATTTGCTTTAGGTTATACATTTAGTTCAGGAATTCCCTTCACGGAAAAGGAGCTCAATTTTAATAGACCAGAGAGTAGTTTTCTTTCTTTTGGTAATTTTAACGAAAGACGGCTTCCTAATTACAGTAGGATAGATTTTTCTGGAGTTTATAATTTTTATTTAGATAAATTGAAGCGAATAAAAGCACGTGCTGGTTTCAATATTCAGAATACGATCAATGAACAGAATCTATTATCAAGGGACTTCCAAGTGATTGAAGCCTTCAACAATAACGATGAAGAAATCAATATTCCTACATTGAAAAAAATCGATCGAGTTTCGATTCGATTTACACCTAATTTATTTTTTAGAGTCGAGATGTAATATTCTTTTCAACACGAATAATATTTTCTCATTCTTTTTCCATTAATACTGTAAGAATTTTTTACAAAAAGATCGATTTTTAACTTCAAACGTTATCTTTATTGCTTGTTTATTTTAAATCATTTCAAATGCGAATTTTAGGCGGAATCGTATCTGTATTACTACTATCCTTAGGATCTGTAGTAGCACAACAAAAAAATGACTGGGAAAATCCAGCAGTTATTGCAATCAATAAATTACCTGCGCGAGCAACTATGTACTCTTTTGCTTCTGAAAAGGAGGCTTTAGAAGCAGATCGATCTAAAAGCGACCGTGTGGTTTCTTTAAACGGAGAGTGGCAGTTTAATTTTTCCCCGAGTATAGAAGCTTCGCCTTCAAATTTCTTAGATAAAAATTTTAAAGATTGGAAGCCTATTAAAGTTCCTATGAGTTGGGAAATGCAAGGTTTTGGAGATCCTATATATACTAATCAAACTCATTCATGGGAACATCAAAACTGGCCCAAAATTGCACCTGTAGATAATCCAACAGGGATTTACAAGAAAGTGTTTGAAATACCTTCGGATTGGTCAGACAAAAAAGTTCGCATTCATTTTGGTGGAGTTACTTCTGCGTTTTACATCTATGTTAACGGTGAAAAAACAGGGTATAGCCAAGGAAGCCGTACTCCTGCTGAATTTGACATTACGCCATTTATTAAAAAAGGAAAAAATACGGTAATTTTGAAAGTATTTCGTTGGAGTGATGGATCGTATGTAGAAGCTCAAGATCATTGGGACCTATCAGGAATTCACAGAGATGTCCTGTTAATGGCTGAACCCAAAGTAAGTGTTTCCGATTTTAAAGTGGAAACGGATTTAGATACGCAGTACAAAAATGCTACATTAAAAATCAGCCCTTTTCTTAACGTAGCAGATGAATACAATGCCAATGATTATATTATTAAGGCAAGCCTTTATGATGGTAATACATCAATAGTTTCCAAAAAAATAGAAGCCAATGCTGTAGCTAATTTACATTATGGGCAACGCTGGCATCCTAAATATGATGTGTTCAATATTTCTGTAAAAAACCCAAAAAAATGGTCGGCAGAGCAACCCAATTTGTATACACTCGTGCTATCATTACAAGATAAAAACGGGAATGTATTGGAAAGTAAATCTTGTAAAGTTGGGTTTAGAAGTTACGAGGAAAAGAAAGGGGTTTTTCTTGTCAACGGCAAACCCGTAAAACTATACGGGGTTAATCGTCATGACCATAATGCTAAAACAGGCAAAGCGGTAAGCTATGAAGATATGAAGCGTGATATTCTGTTAATGAAGCAATATAATTTCAACGCGGTAAGAACAAGTCATTATCCTAATAACCCTGAATTCTATGATTTGTGTGATCAATATGGAATTTATGTAATGGATGAAGCTAACGTAGAAACGCATGGAACGCGCGGTTTTGGTGGAGAATTAGCGAATAACCCGATTTGGGCAAATACGTTTTTAGATCGAGCAGTGCGTATGTACCAACGTGATAAAAACCACCCGAGTATTTTTTCTTGGTCGTTAGG